>JAFAHQ010000205.1 GCA_019237135.1 Alphaproteobacteria bacterium | reverse complement strand
CAGCAGACCGCGACCGCCGAGGTGCTCGGGGTCATCAACTCCTCGCCCGGTGATCTCGCCCCGGTGTTCAATGCGATGCTCGACCGGGCGGTGCGGCTGTGCGCCGCGACATACGGCCATTTTCGCACCTACGACGGACAGGGCTTCCCGCTCGCCGCAGTTCGCGGGGAGGGCGGCTTGGTCGTAATGCATCACGAGTTCCGCCATTTCGTGCCGGGCCCGCATAACCCGATCAGCCGCTTCCTGCGGGGCGAGAACATCATCCGGATCGCCGATGCGGCGGCCGACGCGGCTTATCGCGCGGACCAGGGATGGCGAGCCCTTGTCGATACCGGCGCCTGCCGCTCTGTCCTGGCCATCGCACTGCGCAAAGAGGCGGCGCTGCTCGGTTACATTTCGGTCTACCGGGATCAAGTACGGCCGTTTTCCGAAAAAGACATCGCACTTCTGCAGAACTTTGCGGCGCAGGCGGTCATCGCGATGGAGAACGCGCGGCTCTTGACCGAGACGCGCGAGGCGTTGGCGCAGCAGACCGCGACCGCGGAAGTGCTTCAGGTCATCAATTCCTCGCCCGGCGATCTCCCGCCCGTGTTTGACGCGATGCTCGAAAGGGCCATGCGCCTTTGCGGGGCGGAATTCGGCGAGTTTTTCGTCACCGAGGGTGAGCAGCTGCGTGCTGTTGCGGTTCGGGGAGCACCGGCCGAGTTTGTCGAGTTCAGACATCGCAATCCTGCCCCGCCTACCCCGGGAAGCATCACTTCTCGCATCCTGGCCGGCGAACCGGTCATCCATGTCGCCGACGTAAAGGATGATGACCTCTACCGGCGGGGCGATCCGCACCGGCGGGCGCTAGTCGAGCTCGCTGGGGCACGGACATTTGTCTCGGTGACATTGCTCAAGGATCGGGTGCCGCTCGGATCAATCAACATCTACCGCCAAGAAATCCGCCCCTTTTCCGACAAGCAGATCGCGCTGCTGCAGAACTTTGCGGCCCAGGCGGTCATTGCGATGGAAAATGCGCGGCTCCTGACCGAGACGCGCGAGGCATTAGAGCAACAGACCGCGACGGCTGAAGTTTTGGGTGTCATCAATTCGTCGCCCGGCGAACTCGCACCGGTGTTCGATGCGATGCTGGAGAAAGCAATCCGAGTATGCAGCGCGGATGCTGGGGTGCTCCTCACATACGATGGCGATTACTTCACGCCGGTCGCGCATCGAGGCGTAGCGGAATTTCCTCGCGACTGGTACCCAGTCCGATCCCACCCCGAGACAGGTTCTGGCCGCCTCGCGCACGGCGAGGACATCGTGCACATTATCGATAGCGCCTCTGGGGCGCCCGTTGAGGCGCGCGATCCGGGAAGGCTGGCAATGTTGGCGATGGGTGCCAGAACCCAACTCGCCGCTGCGCTGCGCAAAGAAGGAAAGCTCCTGGGTTCCTTTACAATTTGGCGTCGGGAAGTTCGCCCGTTCTCCGACAAACAGATCGCGCTGCTTGAGAACTTCGCAGCCCAGGCAGTCATCGCGATGGAGAATGCGCGGTTGCTCGGCGAATTGCGCCAGCGCACCGACGAGGTGGCAGAACTCAATCGCGGTCTCGAAGCGCGGGTCGCCGAACAGGTCGACGAGTTGGGCCGCGTCGGCCGATTGAAGCGGTTCCTGGCGCCGCAACTGGCTGAATTGATCGTCTCGCAGGGCGACGAGAACATCCTCGCAAGTCACCGCCGCGAAATCGTCGTCGTATTCTGCGATTTGCGCGGTTACACCGCCTTCACCGAGACCGCGGAGCCCGAGGAAGTGCTCGATTTCCTGCGCGAGTATCACGGCGCCTTGGGGCCGCTCGTCAGCCAGTTCGAGCGCACGCTCGACCAGTTCTCCGGCGACGGGATCATGGTGTTCTTCAACGATCCCGTGCCGATTCCCGACCCGGCCGAGCGCGCGGTCAGGATGGCGATGACGATGCGAGAGGCCGCCGGGGCGCTAATCGCCTACTGGCGCCGCCGCGATCGTGAGTTGGGCTTTGGCGCGGGCATCGCCCAAGGCTACGCGACGCTGGGCCAGATCGGCTTTGCCGAGCGCTCCGGCTATACCGCTATCGGAACCGTGTGCAACCTGGCCGCTCGGCTCTGTGCTGAGGCGAAGAATGGCCAGATCCTGATTACCGGTCGCGTCGCTGCAGCCGTAGAAAGAGTAATCGCACTCGAGGACCTCGGCAGCCTGGCATTGAAAGGTCTCACCCAGCCGGTATCCGCCTTCAATGTGCCGCTCGCGGCTACCCCGCCGGCCCTCCGTGTCATCGAAGGAGGCCCACAGAGCGTTTGACTGTGGTCGTTGCACCCCGTCGCGGAGCAACCCTCCAATGGGGAAATGGGGCATGAAGACGCGTTCCCGCGGACAAGGCCGAACGGCCGGTGTCGGATTCGAAAGCGGTTCGTGGCTGTCGATGATTGACGAAGGAGGCCTTTGAAGAACGCTCTTAGGCGGCCAGCCTTTGTCGCGTGGCGGCCTTGATCATCGCCGCACCCTTTTCGGCGATCATGATCGTCGGCGCGTTGGTGTTGGTCGAGCTGACCGCCGGCATGATCGAGGCGTCGATGACGCGCAGCGCGTCGAGCCCGTGCACCTTGAGCTCGCTATCGACGACGCTCATCGGGTGGCTGCCCATCATGCAACTGCAGCTCGCATGATAGACGGTCGAGCCGTTCTGCCGCGCGTAGTCCAACAGCTCGTCGTCGCTCTGCACGCCCGGTCCCGGCATCTTCTCGGCGACGACGTATTTCGCCAAGGATGGTGCGGCGAACAGCCGACGCAGGAATTTGAGACCGCCGACCATCGCGCGCCGGTCGGTGTCCTCGGCCAGGTAGCGAGGATTGATCGCCGGCTGCTCGCGCGGATCGGGCGAACGCACCAGCACATAGCCGCGCGACAAGGGGCGCATCTGCCACGGCCCGCCGGTAATGCCGGGCTTGTCGTCAAGCACCCGGATCAGACCCGGCTTGTAGCTCGCCGGGGCAAAGACGCATTGCACATCCGGGGTCGCCGATTCCTCCAGCACCTTGACCGAGGCGGCGCAGAGAGAGGCGCTGTAGGTCAGCATGCCGGTTCCCGAGGCGAGATAGCGCAGCACCTCGCCCGCGAAAGACAGGCCGCGGCCCCGCTCGTTCAATGTCTCGATGCCCCGCACCTCGCAGGACATGCGGGCGATGTAATGGTCCTGGAAATTCTTGCCGACCCCGGGTAGCGCGTGACGGACCGAGACGCCGGCCTTGGTCAAGACCTCGGGATCGCCGACCCCGGACAATTGCAGCAGATGCGGCGAGCCGACCGCGCCGGCGGCAAGAATGACCTCGCACGCCGCATCAGCCCGCTCGATCGAGCTCCCAGCCCCGCCATTGCGCGAGAACTCGACGCCGGTTGCTCGCGTCCCGTCAAACATCACCCGATGCACCAGCGCCCCGGTGATGACCTGTAGATTGGGGCGTTTCGTTGCCGGCTTCAGGTAGGTGCGCGCGGTACTCGCCCGGCGGCGTCCGCCGCGGGTCTGCTGACACCAACCGATGCTGTCGCCCGCACCCGGCGGCAAATCGTTGACGTCGGCGCGATATTCGAGCCCGAGTTCCTGCGCCGCCGCGATGATCGCCCGGCACGCCGCCGGCCGCTCGCTCATCGGCGCGGTGGTCAGAAACCCGCCGGAGCCGTGCGGTTCGCTCGCCTCTCCCTGCCAATTCTCGGCCAATTTGAAATAGGGCAGCACGTCGTCCCAGCCCCAGCCGCGATTGCCGAGCTGCGCCCAATGGTCGAAATCTTCGGGCTGACCGCGGATGTAGATCAGCCCGTTGATCGAGGACGAGCCGCCCAAGACCCTGCCGCGCGGATACGGGATGGCGCGGCCGTTGGTCCCGGGATCGGCCTCGGCCTTAAAGCCCCAGGTCAAGCTCGGATGGTCGAGCAATTTCATGAACCCGGCCGGGATGTGGATCAGCGAGTTCCAGTCGCGACCGCCGGCCTCGATCAAGATCACTCGGGTCGCGGGGTCTTCGGTCAGCCGGTTGGCCAGCACGCAGCCGGCCGACCCGGCGCCGACAATCACATAATCCGCTTGCATGTGCGGCCCTCCGCTATCACCGCTGAAAGCATAGCAAGGATGCAGTCTCTACGGGATTGCTTCGCGGAGCCTGTCCTCGGGCCGTGCGGGGCACGGACCCGTGGGCTCGCAATGAAACTCCGCTGCCGATGTCGAGCCCCTTGACAGAGTCCGGATTCAGACCCATATCTGGAGTTAATTGCGATAATAGTAATCATCGAGTGCGATTTTATGACAAAACAATGTGCGAGAAACGATGCTGTTGAATTCCTCTGCCATTCGGCTGCCGACCGCGATTTGCCGCACACGAATTCGGCTGACGACGGTCTCGCTTAAATCGGTCTAAGCTGCTGATTGTCAAAACTGTTTGGCGTCAAGATGGCGGTTTTTCAGCCGCCAAAACGAATTTTTCCGCTGTCGGCAGCGGAAACGTCTAGCAGGGTCGCATCACCGGCTGTGCGTCACGCCGCCAGCTTCTGGCGCGCCTCCTCGGCGATCATCGCGGCACCCTTTTCGGCGATCATGATCGTCGGCGCGTTTGTATTGGTCGAGGTAACGGTGGGCATCACCGAGGCGTC
>JAFAHQ010000161.1 GCA_019237135.1 Alphaproteobacteria bacterium | reverse complement strand
CATCCTCGCGGGGGGCGGGAGTGCGCTCGACGCTGTGACCCGGGCGGTCGTGGCGCTCGAGGACGACCCGTTGTTCAATGCCGGAAGGGGCAGCGTCTTCACCGCGGCGGCAACGCAGGAGATGGATGCCTCGGTAATGGACGGGCGGGATCACCGGGCGGGTGCGGTGGCCGGTATTTTCGGACCACGCAACCCGGTGTTGGCGGCACGCGCGGTGATGGAACACTCGGACCATGTGCTGTTGATCGGCGAAGGCGCGCTCGCCTTCTGCCGCGAGCACAACGTTGCGTTTGCCGAGCCCGGCTATTTTGCGACCGAAGAGCGCAAGCGGGAATTACGCGATGCGCTCGAGAAGCGCCGCCGCGACCCGGCCGGGCGAGGCACCGTGGGTGCGGTTGCCCGCGACTACGACGGCAATCTCGCCGCCGCTACCTCGACCGGCGGGATGACCGGCAAGGTCCCCGGTCGGGTCGGCGACAGCCCCATCATCGGAGCCGGCACATTCGCCGATAACGCGACCTGCGCGGTCTCGGCGACCGGCCATGGCGAATTCTTTATTCGTTACGGCGCCGCCTTCGAAATCGCCGCGCGGCTGCGCCATGCCGGCCAATCGCTGCAGCAGGCGGCACAGGCCGTCGTCGAGGCGCTGGCCGAATTCGGCGGCCGGGGCGGAGTGGTGGCGGCCGACCGCACCGGCGCCTTGGCCCTACCTTTCAACACCGCCGGGATGTATCGTGGTTATGTCCGGGCCGATGGGACGATCCACACCGCGATATGGGACGAGCCCTACCTGTTGGGCTGACAGCGCGACCGTCCTTTCGCCGATCCCTGGCGCAGGCCCGCCGATGGCTATCCCTGATTCACGGCGAGACGCACGAGGTGGAGGACCTCCTCGACCTGATACGGCTTCTCAACGACCCCTATCGTTCCGGCAGCGCGAGCCCGGTTCCGGGTCGTGATATCGATCCGGCCGCTGATGACAATGATCGGAAGCGTGTCGCCGCGACGCCGGATGGTTTCGAGAAGCTCGATACCGCTCATGCCCGGCATGTGCACATCGAGTATCAGGCAGTCGCCCTCGCCGGCCACGCCGGCATCAAGAAACTCCCGGCACGACGCAAAGTCTCGTGCCTCCAAGCCTTCGCATTCGAGCAGCAACCGGAGCGAATCCCGTACTCCTGCATCATCGTCCACGATGAAAATCATGGGTCGTTACCTGCCCGCGCTCCGGCCGCATTTTCACCAGGTTGCGCGGCGGCGCCTTGATCTAGATCAGCTATGTTGGGATCCGAGGACTTCACATCCTCTCTCCGGCCAGATCCCCGCGCGAAGCCTACCTGCGCTCGTCCGATTCCGCTTCCTCGCGCCTGAGGATGTCATAGACTAGGCCGACGACGCCGCGCGCCCCGTGCTCCAGCTCGGTCCCCATCTGATCGTCGGCGATGGCCCAGGTGAACGCCTCGAGGACCTCGGCCGGGGTCGCTTCGGTTTCCACAATCCGCATCAGCACGGAGTCATCGAATGGTCTGACGATCTCGATAATTTCGGCGGCGGTCGCAGGTGGCGAAATCTGCTTCATCAAACACTACCTCCGAGTGTTGCCAACAGGCTGATCACGCGCGGACCGCTTCGGTCGGCGGCAGGTGGTGCTTGCCGAGAGGCGCCACGGTGCTCGCTTGTAGGCCCTTCGCACTCTCGGAATGTTGCGCGACAAAACGTATTTCATTGCCGATCGCGAGCTTGTCGAACCCGCGATTTGTGACGCTATTGCGGTGCCGGGTGGGGGTCAATAATAGCCAACGAGGCCTCCCGGGTATTGATCCAGCGCAATCGTTAAGGACGGCTCAACCCGCGGCGGGCGAGACCAGAGTGTAAGCCGTCAGACGGAGCCCGGCGCGACGCCGCTGGCGATAGCCCACCGAACGAGCTCGGAGAGGCTGCGCGCCTGGGTTTTTTGCATGATCCGCGCGCGATGGATCTCGACGGTGCGGGGGCTGATCCCGAGCTCGTGCGCGATCGACTTGTTCTGCTTGCCGCCGACGAGCAAACGCATGACCTGATGCTCGCGAGCGCTCAGCCGAGAGAGGCGCGCCTCGGCCTCCGCAGCAACGGCCCCAGCCTTGTGTTTCTGCAAGCCGAGCTCGAGGGCGCGGTCGACCGCGCCGAGAATTGCCTCCTCGGTAAACGGTTTTTCGACGAAGTCCACCGCCCCGGCCCTCATCGCCCGCACGGCGAGCGGGACATCGCCAAATCCGGTGATGACGATGACCGGCAACGCGATCCCCTCGGCCCGAAGCCGGTCCTGTACTTCGAGTCCGCCGATGCCCGGCATTCTGACGTCGATGATCAGACAGCCGTCTTCCGATGAGGGTGCGGCCGCGAGAAAGTCACTCCCTGAAGCGAAAGATCGAACGCGATAACCGGCTGATGCCAGCAGCAATCGGAGGGAATCGCGAACGGCTGCGTCATCGTCCGCGATAAATATGGTCGGCTGCACCTCGCGTCTCTTCGTCCGCTGTCATTAGGAGAGTAAACGTGACGCCCTGTCCCACCTCAAGAGATGAGCCCAAATGCGGAGGGACGCCGGAGCAGCCGCTACATTTGACCGATCTCGAAACCTTCGAGCGAATAGCACGGGCGCGGAAGTTGATATTGATCAACGAGCCGATAGCGGGCCTCGGCGGCACCCTTCTCACCCACCGGCGACAGTGAGGTCATCGACCCTAAGCGTCGGTGAATCGGCCCCGGCCTTGAATTCGAGATCGTCGGCGGCGACTAGGCGGGCGAAGATGTCCTTCAAATTGCCGGCCACCGTCATCTCGCTGACCGGGAAGACGATCTCGCCCTTGTCGATCCAAAAACCGGCCGCCCCCCGGCTGTAGTCGCCGGTGACGCCATTCACGCCCATCCCCATCATCTCAGTCACATAGAAGCCGTTGGCGATGTCGGCGATAAGCGCCTGCGGGCTCAGCGCACCGGGCTCGATCCACACATTGGTCGCGGACGGCGAAGGCGGCGAGGCGGTACCGCGCGCCGCGTGGCCGGTCGTCTTGAGGCCAAGCTGGCGCGCGGAGCGCAGATCGAGGAGCCAGGTCGTCAGGATGCCCTTGTCGATAATTGCACGGCGGTGGTTGGCGATGCCCTCGCCATCGAACGGCTTGGAGCGCAGCCCACGCTGCCGGTGCGGGTCATCGATGATCGCGATCGCTTCGGGAAAGATCCGCTCGCCGAGCCGGTCCTTTAAAAAGCTCGTGCCACGTGCGATCGCCGGACCCGAGATCGCGCCCAGAAGGTGCGAAATGAAGCCGCGGGCGACCCGCGGGTCAAACACCACGGGGCAGCGGCAGGTCGGCATCTTCTTCGCACCGAGCCGTTTGACCGCGCGCTCACCGGCGCTCTTTCCGACCGCGGCCGGGTCACGCAGATCGGCCGCAAAGATCGCACTCGAAAAATCATAGTCGCGCTCCATGCCGGTGCCCGAACCACCGATCACGCCGGCGCTGACGCCGTGGCTCGAACCCGAGTAGGCGCCGGCAAAGCCGTTTGACGCGGCCATCGCCACGCTCGACCGGCCCCAGCCGGCTTCTGCACCTTCGGAATTGGTGACCCCAGTGACCGCGAGTGCCGCCTCTTCGGCTGCGCGCGCGCGCTCGATCAGCACCTCGGCGACCGGCTCCTCGGGGTCCAGCATTTCGAGAACGGGCCAAGCCTGCGCGATCTCGGCGGGATCGGCGATGCCGCAGTAGGGATCCTCGGGCACGGTGCGGGCCATCGCGACCGCGCGCTCGACAAGCTCGGCGAGTGCGTCGGGTGAGCGGTCGGTTGACGACACAATGGCCTGCTGCCGACCGACAAACACTCTTAGACCGAGATCGTGACCTTCCGAACGTTCGAGCTTCTCGGTCTTACCGAGACGCCGCGCGTGTGACAGCGAGACACCTTCGAAGAACACGGCATCGGCGGCATCGGCACCGGCGCGGCGCGCCCGTCCGATCAGATCCTGCAGGAGGTCGAGCGCGGCCCCCGCTTCTTTGCTCACTTCTGACATCGATTCTCTGCTCACTTCCAGATCGGCTTCCCGGTCCCGGGCAGCCCGTAGCTAGCCCATTTGCTCGTCACCTCGGCGATCGTCTCATCGGTCATGCGGATTGGCCGGCCCCACTCTCGCCCGGTCTCCGGCGGCAATTTGCCCGTCGCGTCGAGGCCGATCTTGCCGCCGAGACCCGATTGCGGTGAGGCAAAGTCGAGATAGTCGATCGGGGTGTTGCCGACGAGCATGACATCACGGACCGGGTCCATGCGCGTCGACACCGCCCACATGACCTCCTTCCAGTCACGCGCATCGATGTCCTCATCCACGACGATGACGAATTTCGTATAGATGAACTGGCGCAGAAACGACCAGACGCCCATCATCACGCGTTTGGCTTGACCCGGATAAGTCTTACGGATCGCGACGACGGCGATGCGGTAAGAGCAGCCCTCGGGTGGCAGCCAGAAATCGACAACCTCGGGAAATTGCTGCTGCAACAGCGGAATGAATACCTCGTTCAGCGCCTCGCCGAGAATCGACGGCTCGTCCGGCGGCCGCCCGGTAAAAGTCGACAGATAAATCGGGTTCTTTCGCATCGTGACAGCCGAGAGGCGGAACACCGGAAAGCGCTCGACAGCGTTGTAGTACCCGGTATGGTCGCCATAAGGCCCCTCATCGGCATCCTCGTCGAGCAAGACGTGGCCTTCGAGAACAATCTCGGCCTGAGCCGGAACCTTTAGCGGCACCGTTTTGCAGTCGACCAGTTCCACCTTGCGCCCGCGCAGCAGGCCGGCGAACTGGTATTCCGACAGAGTGTCGGGAACCGGCGTGACGGCGGCGAGGATCGTCCCCGGGTCGGCGCCGATCACTGCCGCGGCCGGCAACGGCTCGCGGCGCTCGGCGCCCCAGCGCCGATGGTGCTGCGCGCCGCCGCGGTGCTTCAGCCAGCGCATCAGGGTCGTGTCGCGGCCGGTCACCTGCATGCGATAGATGCCGAGGTTGAAGCCGTCTTCGCGGCGCTGCCCCGGACCTCTGGTCACTACCAGCGGCCAGGTGATCAGTGGCGCGGGTTCGCCAGGCCAGCAAGTCTGGACCGGCAAGGCAGCGAGGTCGATCTCGGCACCGCGCAGGACGATTTCCTGACAGGCCGCGGCGCCGACCGTGCGCGGCCGCATCGCCATCACCGTCCGCAACAGCGGCAGCAGCTCGAGCGCCTCGCGCCAACCGCCGGGCGGTTCCGGCTGCTTCAGAAAGGCGAGCGTCTCACCGATCTCGCGCAGGGCGCGCGGTTCGCGATCCATGCCCCAAGCGACGCGCTCGACGGTACCGAATAGATTGACCAGCACCGGCATCGCATAGCTGCCGCCGCCCGGTCGGGTGACGGTCTCGAACAATGCGGCGGGTCCGCCCTCGGCGAGGAGCCGGGTCTGGATCTCGGTCATCTCGAGATACGGCGAAACCGGCGCCGCAACCCGCACCAACCGACCGCTCGACTCGAGCCGGTCGATGAAGTCCCTCAGACTGGCATAGGGCATTCCGCGGTATATGGGTGCGAGGGCACCGCGTGGCGAGCCGCTCAGCCCGCTAGCACCTCCCAGACGAAACCGTCGCGCGTGTCGTGGTCTTCGAGCTCGCGGCTCGTCGGCACGAGGTAGCGCGCGCGCTCGAGGAGGCCCTCACTTGGGAGGTATGCGCGTCCTGGATCACCCAGTAGGACGAGGGTGCCTCGAGCGGCCAGCCGGCGCAGCCACGCCGTGACCTGGTCCGCCATCGGCCGCTCGTAACACACATCGCCGGCGGTCACGACGTCCCACCGCGAATCGACCGTGCCGAGCAGATCCGTGGTCCTCACTGCAATCGCGACATCGTTGAGCGCGGCGTTCTCGGCGATCGCGGCGGCGGCAAACTGGTCGATCTCGGCCGCATGCACGGAGGCGGCTCCCGCTTTGGCGGCGGCGATCGCGACAAGGCCGGAGCCGGCGCCGAAATCGAGCACAGAGCGGCCGGCTACTTCGGAGGGATGATCGAGGAGATAGCGGGCGAGCGCTTGGCCGCCCGCCCAGGCGAAAGCCCAGAACGGTGGCGGCAGCGCGCTGCGCGCGAGGGCTTCCTCGGTCGCCTGCCAGATCGGGGTGATCTCTGTGGCGAGGTAGAGGCAGATCTCCGGCACCAGCGGCGGCGCGCTAACGGCGGTGTTACCACGGACAAAGCGGGCGGGGTCCAACGATGCCGGGTCAGGCGAAATGACCGGCGACAATCCCGGCGAGCATCAGCCAGCCAACGGCGCGGTTCGAGCGAAACTTGGCGAGGCAGTCGGCCGGGTCGTCAACTGCCACCCGGGCTGCCTGCCAGGCCAGCTGCAACGCCGATGCGGCGAGCCCGGTCCAGAACAGGATGCCAAACGACGCGGCACGCCCTGCTGCCGCCCACGACGACAGGGCGACGGCGTAGAAGCCGAAGAGCCATGGGCGGGTGTGCGAGCCGAGCGCAATCGCCGAAGATTTCACGCCGATGCGTAAATCGTCCTCCTTGTCCTGATGTGCATAGATCGTGTCGTAGCCGATGGTCCAGAACACGCCGCCGAGATAAAGCAAAACGGAAGGCCATGCGAGGGTTCCGGTGACCGCGGTCCAGCCGAGCAGCGCTCCCCAGTTGAAATTGAGGCCGAGGAACACCTGCGGCCAATAGGTAACCCGTTTCATAAACGGGTAAGTACCGATCAGCCCGAGAACGGCAAAACCCAGCAGGGCGCTCGTTCGGTTCAGGCTGAACAGCACTGCCGCACCAGCCGCCAATTGGAGCATCAGGAACACAACTGCCTGACGCACGGTTACCGCGCCGCTCGATAACGGACGCAGCCGGGTGCGCGCGACCTGTGCGTCGTAATGACGGTCGATAATGTCGTTCAACGTGCAGCCCGCGCCGCGCATCACGACAGCACCGACCGCAAAAAGTATGAGCAACACGGGGTCCGGCCATCGGCTTGACGCGAGGGCTATCCCCCACCAGCTTGGGAAAAGCAGCAGCCAGGTGCCGATCGGTCGGTCGAGGCGAGCCAGGCGCGCATACGGCCGGACTTGGGCCGGCAGGTAGCGCTCAACCCAATCACCGTGACGGATGTCACTCGGGTCGGGGCGGGAAGCGGGCCCCCCGTCGAGTTGCCTGACCGTTTCCATCGGAGCGAAATCTAATTTTAATCTCGCCGACGCAACAGATGAGGCACGCCAAGTTGGCCAAACATCGGGGGCCGCGCGTGTATGTCGAGCGTCGGCTCGCAGCAAGCACGACGGTCGAGCTCGATGCAGGGCAGGCGCATTATCTCCGCTCAGTGCTGCGGCTCGGCCGCGGCGCGGCAGTTGCCGGGTTCAATGCCGCGGACGGAGAGTGGCTCTGCCGTATTGCACAGGCCGACAAGAGGCGAATGTCGCTGACGGTCGAGCACCAATTGCGGGTACCCGAGCCCGATGCCGATCTCTGGTTGCTGTTCGCGCCGATCAAGCGGGCGCGCCTCGACTGGCTTGTCGAGAAGGCAACCGAGCTCGGCGTTACGACGCTGTTGCCGGTGTGGACGGCGCGCACCCAGTCGGAGCGCCTCAATCTGGAGAGGTTGCGTGCGCATGTTATCGAGGCGGCCGAGCAGTGCGAGCGGCTTTCGGTGCCTGCATTGCATCCGCCCGAAGCGCTTGATCGGGTGCTCGCCGCTTGGCCCACCGAGCGGCATCTCCTCGTCTGCGACGAAAGCGGTGCCGGCGAGCCGATCGCCAACGGCGTGCGGCGGCTTACGGCAACGCCGGTGGCATTTCTCGTCGGGCCGGAAGGCGGGTTCGACCAGACGGAGCTTGACGCTTTGGGCAAACTCTCTTTTGTTACTCGCATCGGGCTCGGCCCGAGGGTGTTGCGTGCGGAGACCGCCGCAATTGCGGCTTTGGCAGTCTTTCAGGCGATCGCCGGTGATTGGCGCCGCACTCGTACCCGTTGATCGTCCTTGCTGCTATCCCGGGAGTTCCGCCGAGGATGACCACAGCCCCGAGCTCGCCAGGAGCACCGATCACCGACAAGCGGCAGCTCGTCGAGTATCTCGAATCCGGATGTAAGCCGCCCGCGGAGTGGCGGGTCGGCACCGAGCACGAGAAATTCGTCTTTCGCCGCTCTGATCTGCGCCGGGTGCCCTACGAAGGGCCGGACGGCATCGCCGTCTTGCTTCGCGAAATGACGCGGTTCGGTTGGAAGCCGATCCTCGAAAACGGCAATGCGATCGCGCTGGCGAACGATGCGCAATGCGCGATCACGCTCGAGCCGGGTGGCCAGTTTGAGCTGAGCGGCGCGCCGCTCGAGACCGTTCATCAAACCTGTGACGAGGTGCATGAGCACCTCCGCCAGGTGCGCGAAGTGTGCGACGAACTCGGGCTTGGCATGCTCGGGCTTGGGTTCGATCCGAAATGGCGGCGCGATGAGATCCCGTTCATGCCCAAGGCCCGTTATCGGATCATGCGCGACTACATGCCGAAGAAGGGTCGGCTCGGCCTCGATATGATGCTCCGCACCTGTACGGTACAGAGCAATCTCGACTACGGGTCTGAGGCTGACATGGTGAAGAAATTCCGGGTCAGCCTCGCCTTGCAGCCGGTCGCGGTGGCATTGTTCGCCAACTCGCCGTTTGTCGAAGGAAAGCCTTCCGGCTTTCTCAGCCACCGCAGCCTCGTGTGGACCGACACCGATCCTGACCGATGCGGTACCTTACCGTTTGTGTTCGAACACGGTTTCGGCTTCGAACGCTATGTCGACTATGTGCTCGATATGCCGATGTATTTCATTTACCGTGGCGGGCGCTACATTGACGCAAGTGGACAGTCCTTCCGCGATTTCATCGACGGCAAGTTGCCGGCGCTGACCAACGACGTGCCGCGGATTGGCGACTGGGCCGACCATTTGACGACCGCGTTTCCCGAGGTCCGGCTGAAGACATTTCTCGAGATGCGCGGTGCCGACGGCGGCCCGTGGCGCCGGCTATGTGCCTTACCGGCGCTGTGGGTTGGGATCTTCTACGACTCGGCAGCACTCGACGCCGCGTACGATCTCGTCCTGGATTGGACCGCTGAAGAGCGCGAGTCGATGCGCCGCGACGTCCCGCGGCTTGGGCTCGCCACGCCGCTGCGAACGCGAACGCTGCGCGACATCGCGCTCGAGGTGCTCGAGATCTCCCGAGAAGGATTGCATCGGCGGGCCCGCCGCAACGCCGCCGGCGAGGACGAGACACATTTTCTTGACCCGCTGTTCGCGATCGCCGGCTCGGGGCGCACCCCGGCCGAAGAGCTGCTGGAAGACTTCCGCACACGTTGGGGCGGCAACGTCGATCCAGTGTTCACCGATTACGCTTATTGACCACGCGGTCATTCACGAGGGAAGTGGTCCGCCATCAGCCCGGCGCGGGCGCCGGCCACGGCGGTACGCTTTCGATCATCTGCCGGCCGTTGCCGAGCCGCATCGCCGGCCAGTCTTCGGGATGGTTCATCGCCACGTCGGGCGCGCGGCCCGACAGCGACATCCAGCGCTCGCGATCCCACGACGTAATGGCGATTTCGGCCCGCAACTGCGTTCCCGGTGTCGGTGCGGTGATGCCGAGGGCCGACCACGGAATCATCAGCTCCGCCGTAATCCGCGGTTGGTCGGCGCCGAAATAGACGGCTTCGGCACCGCTAACTCCGGTGCAGCCCCGGGCCATCGCGGATTGTGCCGCTCCCGCGCAAAGCTGAGCGCTCATCGGCGGATGGTCGTGTAGCTTGGTCCGCGGCGGAATGAAAAACAGCGTGAAGCGCCGCGGCCCGGCGCCGAAATCGACGCCGAGCTCGACCCGATAGGCGTCGACCAGTGGGAAACCGCCGTTATAAGCCAACAGGTCAATGTCGAAGTAATCCTGTCCGATCGTGGCCAGCGCGAGCCCCTGCTCGCCCCAGGTGAGATAGGCTTCGCCGAACTCTACAGAACCCGGTGACGGTTTCAGCCGCGGCAACAGGCTCGATGGCTTCGGCCAGTCGGAGAGCGAGTGGTCGTGAACGGAGACCGCCGCGTGGGGCAAGACGAAAATCCCAGTTCGCAGCGGCGGGACCGCCGCAGCAGCATGGATCTGGGAAGTGCGCCGGTTGGCCGCCCCGAGTGCCGAAATAAGGTGCCGATACGGTCGATCGCTGATATCGACCAGTCCGAAGTCGTAATCCTCGCCGTCAGTCCGTCCACCCCTCGGATGATCATAGTACTGAAACCAATGCGCACCGACGATTTCGGGGATCGCCGCAAAATTCGTGATTGCCGCCGCCGCTCCGGCTGCCCGCTCCTCCTGGGTGGCGACCGTCATCAGATGGCCGTTATTGCGGTTTCCAGAGCGGTTTTCCCGCGCAGCGAAAAACCATTCGGAGACGAGTGTAGGCTTGCCACCCGACAATTTTCGTAGCCCATCAAAGAAATAATCCGCGATCCACCCGTCGCTGCTGTCGACGTTATAGTTCACCGCGATTGCGTCGACATGCGGCGTCATCGCCCGTACCGCCGCCGGGTCATAGTAGATAGGTAGACGGTCACCGAAGAATAGAGCCTCTGGATCGGCCGCGCGGATCGCTCTCTCGGCGAGAGCGTAGTAATGCTCTGCGACCATCCCGGTCCATTCGCGCACGGCGCGAATCCCGGCGCCGCCGGGTTTCATGTGTGTCGACTGTGTGGTGTCAAGGAGCTGGTCCCATGAACCGACATCCTCCGGCGGCAAGAAATCGGCGGTAAAGCGCGACCAGTCGCCGGAATAGTGGCGACGCAAGAGTTCGACCCAGCGCTGCTTGGTGACCGAGCCCGCCGGTTTCGACGAGTAGAAGATAAACAACGCGCCGGCCCACCAGCCGACCTCATTGTCGGAGAAATAGCCGATCCGGTACGGAGTGTCGCGGTAGGGAGCGACGAGCTCCTGGGCGAGCGCGTTCATCCGGGTCTCGGTCTCGGGCGCAAACGGATCGAACCAGTGAAACCGCGCGAGGCGCCCGAGCTCGAGGTTGATGACCGTGGGGAGTTTGAGCACTTGTGGCGGCAGCGCCCACCCGCCCGCGCTATTGAACCCCCACGAGAACAGCCGTTGACGGGTCTCGGCGGCCCAATCTGAGAGCGTCGGCGCGAACGCTTCCCAGCTGTAACCGGAATAGGTCGTCCCGACTTTCTCGCGTTCCAAATTGCCGCCGTCGAGCACGTTGACGCCAAGGCTGAAAAAGTGCTCGCCGCACGGTGTTACCAGCCAGGACACGCCGTTTTCGACGTTGAGCGACCAGCGGGTCGACGGCGCTGCCGAAAAATCGGTGCAAGCAAAGGCGCCGGTGGCGGAAAACCCGGTTAGAAGCGCAACCGAGGCAAAAGTCGTGAGGCTCCGCGCAACAGCCCGGGTCACGCGCTCGTGCCGCCGACCGTTAGCCCGTCCATCCGCAATGTCGGCTGCCCGACACCGACCGGCACGCCCTGCCCGTCCTTGCCGCAGGTCCCGATCCCATCATCGAGGCGCAGGTCATTGCCGATCATCGTCACCTTGGTCATGGCGTCCGGTCCGTTGCCGATCAACGTCGCCCCCTTTACCGACGGCCCGACCTTGCCGTCCTCGATCAGATAGGCCTCGGAAGCGGAAAACACGAATTTGCCCGAGGTGATGTCGACCTGTCCGCCGCCAAAATTGACCGCGTAGAGGCCGCGTTTCACCGAGCCGATGATCTCCTGCGGGTCGTGCTCGCCGGCCAGCATGTAGGTATTCGTCATCCGCGGCATCGGCGCATGCGCGAAGCTCTGCCGTCTGCCGTTGCCCGTCGGCGCGGCGCCCAAAAGCCGGGCGTTCATGCGATCCTGCATGTACCCCTTCAGGATCCCGTCCTCGATCAACACGGTGCAGTTGGTCGGTGTGCCTTCGTCATCGACGGTCAGCGAGCCGCGCCTGTCGGGCAACGTGCCGTCGTCGACCACCGTCACTCCCCTTGTGGCCACGCGGTGCCCGATCATCCCGGAGAAGGCCGAAGTCTTCTTCCGATTGAAATCACCCTCGAGTCCGTGTCCCACCGCCTCATGCAGCATCACCCCTGGCCACCCCGGCCCGAGAACCACCGTCATCTCGCCCGCCGGCGCGGGGACCGCGGCGAGATTGACGAGCGCTTGGCGCAGCGCTTCGTCGACCTGAGTCTTCCAATGCAGGGGATCGAGATAACGGTCATAGGTGACACGCCCGCCGGCCCCGGCCGACCCGGTTTCCATCCGGTCGCCCTCGCCGACGACAATCGCAACATTTAATCGCACCAGCGGTCGGATATCGGCGACACGGCGGCCATCGGGGCGGATGATCTGCACCGCCTGCCACACCCCGCTCAACGACGCCATGACTTGCCTGACCCTGTCGTCTTGGCTGCGGGCATAAGCATCGATCTCGGTGAGAAGCCGCGTCTTGGCACCGAGATCGACCAGGCCGAGCGGGTTCTCCTCGGTGTATAGGCTCCGGTTGGTGCCGGAAGGCGGTGCCGCCATGACCCCAGAATAGCCGCTCGCTACCGCCCGCACCGTCGCCGCGGCACGGCGGATCGCTGCTTCCGAGAGTTCGGAAGCGTGCGCATAACCGGCGGCCTCGTCGGCAACAGCCCGCAACCCGAACCCCTGGGAGGTGTCAAAGCTCGCGCTCTTGATGCGGCGGTCGTCGAGCGCCAGGCTCTCGGACTGGCTATATTCGAGGTACAGTTCACCGTCGTCCATGCCGGCCAGCGATTGGGTGACGAGAGCCTCGACGCGAGCCGGTTCCATACCGGTCCGCTCAAAGAACAGCTCGTCGGTAACGGCGAGATCGGTCATTCGCTACTCCTTCCACGACTGCTCCAAATATGGCCTCAGGCACTCGCGAACGAAAGCCGCTATGACTGTCGGCGCGGCACCTCACCTCGCTGCGGCGGCTCGTCGCAAGGAGTTGGGGCGGGGTTGACCCGGTTGTGGCCGGAACGAGCTTTGGTGTAGGTTTCGCCCGGCTTTGCCGCGCGCGGCCGAAGCCCGCCGGAGGTTCAGCGGGCCGTCCGTAACGGATGAGAGGCTGCAGGGCGCATGGTGCGGTTGACGAGGTTGTTGACAACGAAGGCGACGGCCAGGGCGTTGCTGACGCTCGTGCTCGGCGTGATCGGCACCCTCGCGCTCGCGGCGATGGCTGGGGCTGCCGAGCCTAAGCCGTGGGAACTCGGCTTTCAGCCGCCCGCGACCCCGGTCAAGGATCGTCTGACGGCTTTTCACGACTATCTGCTGCTGCCCATCATAACTGTCATTGCGGTTTTCGTTCTCGTTTTGCTCGGCATCGCGATGTTCCGGTTTAGTCACCGGCGCCACCCGGTGCCGACGCGCACCTCTCACAACACCGTCATCGAGATGCTCTGGACTGTGGTGCCGGTGCTGATCCTGATCATCATTGCGATCCCCTCCTTCAAGCTCATGTATTATATGGACACGGTGCCGAATCCCGAAATGACGATCAAAGTGACGGGGCACCAGTGGTACTGGTCCTATGAATATCCCGACCAAGGCGGACTTGCCTTTGACAGCAACATCATTCCGGATGATCAATTGAAGCCGGGACAGAAGCGGCTCCTCGACGTCGACAACCCGCTGGTCGTTCCGGAGAATACGACCATCCGGGTGCTGGTCACCGGGACCGATGTGATCCACAGCTGGTTTGTGCCGTCTTTCGGAGTCCAGGAATATGCAATCGTCGGTCGGCTCAACGAGAGCTGGATGAAGATAGAGCACGCGGGTACCTATTACGGTCAATGCAATCAGATCTGCGGCCTCAATCACGCCTTCATGCCGATCGAGGTCGAGGCAGTATCGAAGGATGCGTTCCAGCATTGGCTGGTCGACGCCAAGAAGAAGTTCGCGCGGCATGACGACGGCGCCGGAGCAGTCCGTGTCGCCGCGGTTCTCGACCCGCCGGACGCTACCAGCTTGGCGTCCACAGGCAATTAAGATCGAGGGAGCGACGGATGGCTTACGAGAGGGATGCCCATGTCGGCGGCCTGCATGGCCACGAAGCTTATGGGCACGGCCATGTTCCAGGTTTCTTCACCCGCTGGTTTTGTTCCACCAACCATAAGGATATCGGCACCCTTTACCTGCTGCTTGCAATTTGCGCTGGAGTGATCGGCGGAGCTTTCTCGATCATTGCTCGGGTGCAGCTGATGCATCCCGGCAATCACTTTATCGAAGACCATCAGCTCTATAACGTCATTGTCACCGCGCATGGGCTGATCATGGTCTTTTTCGTGATCATGCCGGCGATGATCGGCGGGTTTGGCAATTGGCTGGTGCCGCTGATGATCGGCTCGCCGGACATGGCCTTCCCGCGTATGAACAACATCAGCTTCTGGCTTTTGATCCCCTCCTTCGCGCTGTTGATCGGGTCGACCATGGTTGGCCAAGGTGCCGGGGTCGGGTGGACGGTCTACCCGCCGCTTTCGGGCCCGGTCGGGCACCCCGGCCCGGCCGTCGACATGGTCATCTTCTCCCTGCACTTGGCCGGCGCCTCGTCGATCATGGGTGCGATCAACTTCATCACGACCATCTTCAACATGCGCGCCCCTGGCATGACCCTGCACAAGATGCCGCTTTTCGTGTGGGCGATTTTGGTGACCGCATTCTTGCTGCTGCTGTCGCTACCAGTGCTCGCCGGAGCGATCACGATGCTGCTGACCGACCGCAACTTCGGCACGACCTTCTTCGACCCGGCGGGCGGCGGCGACCCGTTGCTGTTCTTGAACCTGTTCTGGTTCTTCGGCCATCCTGAGGTGTACATCCTGATCCTGCCGGGTTTTGGGATGATCTCTCAGGTCGTCTCCACCTTTTCGAAAAAGCCGATCTTCGGCTATCTCGGCATGGCCTACGCGATGATGGCGATCGGCGTTATCGGCTTCATCGTGTGGGCGCATCACATGTTCACAACCGGGTTATCGGTCGATGCCCGCGCTTATTTCACCGCCGCGACGATGGTCATCGCTGTGCCCACGGGGGTCAAGATCTTCTCGTGGATCGCGACGATGTGGGGCGGATCGATAGAGTTCAAGACGCCAATGCTTTGGGCAATGGGTTTTATCTTCCTGTTCACGATCGGCGGCGTGACGGGCATCGTGTTGGCGAATGCCGGGGTCGATTTCGCCCTGCACAACACTTACTATGTGATCGCCCATTTCCATTATGTGCTGTCGCTCGGCGCGGTGTTTTCGATTTTTGCCGGCTTTTATTACTGGATCGGCAAGATGTCAGGCCGCACCTACAACGAGACGTGGGGTAAGATCCACTTCTGGACGACCTTCATCGGGGTCAACCTGACCTTTTTCCCGATGCATTTTCTCGGTCTCGCTGGGATGCCGCGGCGGATCGCCGACTATCCGGATGCTTTCGCCGGCTGGAACATGGTGGCGTCCATCGGCTCGTATATCTCTTATGCTTCGACCCTGTTCTTTGTCTTTATCGTGCTTCACACCCTCCTCGCCGGGCGTCGTGTCGGGGCCAATTACTGGGGTGAGGGAGCGACAACGCTCGAGTGGAAAGTTTCATCGCCGCCGCCGTTTCACAGCTATGAAGAGCTGCCGGTCATTTCGTGAGCATCGGCCTCCGTGACTGAATTGTCCGAAGCACCAGCGACGGCCTCGGTCCGCCTTTCAGCCGCTGCTGGAACAGGGGTCGAGGACTATGTCGAGATTCTGAAACCGCGAGTTATGGCGCTTGTCGTTTTTACCGGGCTTGTCGGGCTCAGCGTAGCGCCCGGACATCTCCATCCGGTGCTGGCCGCGGTTGCGGTGCTGTGCATTGCGGTCGGTGCCGGCGCCGCAGGCGCCATCAATATGTGGTACGATCGCGATATCGATGCTCTGATGCGGCGCACCTCCGCGCGGCCTCTGCCCGCAGGCCGCATGATGCCGGGCGAGGCGCTGGGCTTCGGTGTGGTCCTCGGGGTCGGTGCAGTTCTCGTCATGGGGCTCGCGGTCAACCTGGTGGCAGCTGAGCTGCTGGCGCTGACCATGGTTTTCTACGTCTTTGTATATACGATGTGGCTGAAGCGGCGGACACCGCAGAATATCGTGATTGGCGGCGCTGCGGGTGCGTTCCCGCCGATTATCGGCTGGGCGGCAGCGACCGGGGAGATCGGCTGGGGCGCGCTCGCGTTGTTCGCGATCATTTTTTTTTGGACGCCGCCGCATTTCTGGGCGTTGGCGCTTTATCGGTCGGACGATTATGCGGCTGCCGGTGTGCCGATGCTGCCGGTTGTTTCGGGGCCGCGCGAAACCAAGCGACAGATCTTGCTTTACACACTGGTGCTGTGGCCGGCAACAGTTGTACCTTGGCTCCTGGGTGTCGCGGGTTATTTGTACGGAGCCGGCGCGCTTTTATTGAGCGCAGTCTTCACCGCAGCCGCAGTCCAAGTTTGTCGGGATGAAAATGATCGCAGCGCCCGCCGGCTGTTTGCCTTTTCGCTGCTCTATCTATTCTTGATCTTCAGCCTGCTGCTGGTGGACCACGCGGGCGGAGAGTGGCATTAATGGCAATGGATCCCGAAGGAGCGCGGCAGCAGACGATCCGTGCCCGCAACCGTGCGCTCGTCGCCATACTCGTTGGCCTAGTGGCGCTATTCTACGTCATCACGATCGTCCGCATGGGAGGTTAGGGGTGTCGGGTGCGACGCGATTGCAACATCGCCGGCGCAACGGCGCGACCGTGCTGCTCCTCGTTTCGGTGGTCGTGGGAATGGTCGGCTTGTCCTTTGCCTCGGTGCCGCTTTACCGCCTGTTTTGCCAGGCGACCGGCCTGGGTGGCACGACGCAGCGCGCCGTGACAACGCCGAGCGAGACCGCCGCGGCCGTCGTCCGGGTCCGGTTTGATGCCGAGACTGCCCCGGGCCTGGGCTGGGAGTTTCGACCCTTGCAAAGTACCGTCACGGTGCACCCGGGCGAAGAGCGGCAGATCTTTTACCGCGCCGTCAACAAGACCGGTGAGGCGGTGACCGGGGCGGCCACCTATAACGTGACCCCTGCCAAGGCCGGTATCTATTTCGACAAGCTGCAGTGCTTCTGCTTCACCGAGCAGCGTCTGGCAGCCGGAGAGGCCGTCGACATGGGGGTGGTGTTCTTTGTCGATCCCGACATCCTGACGGATCCGAACACCAGCGACGTGCGAACCATCACGCTGTCCTACACGATGTTCCGAGCTCACCGGCCGGGGGGCCCGACGGCTTCAGCGGCGCCGCCGGCGCATTCCGTGAACTGACCGAAACCGGGTTCAAAATCCATGAGCGAGACGCATGCCGCGCCAAAGCATCCCTATCACCTGGTCGATCCCAGCCCGTGGCCGATCGTGGGTGCCGTCGCCGCCGGATTTCTAACCGGCGGTGGGGTCCTTTACATGCACGGCTACGGCTGGACCGTGCTGATCATCGGGATCCTGCTGGTGCTGGGGACGATGGCCGTGTGGTGGCGGGACGTGATCCGCGAAGCGACGTTTCAGGGCTACCACACCCCGGTCGTGCAGATCGGTCTGCGCTACGGCATGGCGTTGTTTATCGCTTCCGAGGTAATGTTCTTTGCCGCCTTTTTCTGGGCGTTCTTTGCGTCGAGCCTGTTCCCGGTCGGTGGTGTATGGCCGCCCAAGACCATCCATCCGTTCAACCCGTTCGAGTTCCCCTTTCTCAACACGCTGATCTTGCTGCTGTCCGGGACCACGGTCACCTGGGCGCACCACGCCCTGATCGAAGGCGACCGCAACGGATTGCTGCGGGGCTTGGCGCTGACCGTTTTTCTCGGCATTTGCTTCACCTCGGTCCAGGCCTACGAATACAGCCACGCTCCATTTCACTTCACCGGCGGCATCTACCCGTCGACCTTTTTTATGGCGACCGGCTTTCACGGCTTCCACGTCATCATCGGCACGACCTTTCTGATCGTCTGCCTCTACCGGGCGTGGGCGGGTCACTTCAAACCCGATCATCACTTCGGCTTCGAGGCCGCCGCCTGGTATTGGCATTTCGTCGATGTGGTTTGGCTTTTTCTCTTTGTTTGCGTTTATTGGTGGGGCGAGGGGAGCGGTGGCGCCGGTCCGGCCGGCTGATCCGCCGGTGGTAATAAGGGATTTTCCCGCCGTTCCTCCATTGCGCGCGGCCCTTGCCTGCCGGTGTCCGCGGTGCGGCCAGGGCCGACTGTTCACTGGCCTCTTGAAGGTGCGCCCGGCGTGCGAGGTCTGCGGGCTCGACCTGTCGGCGCAGGATGCCGGCGATGGCCCGGCGGTGTTTGCAATCCTGTTCTTGGGAATGCTCGTCGTCGGGCTCGCGGCGTTGGTCGAGATCAGATTTTCGCCGCCTGTCTGGGTGCATCTGCTGCTGTGGGCGCCGTTGATCCTGATCGGAGCAATAGTGATGTTGCGCCCGCTCAAAGCCGGGCTGATCGCGCTGCAATATCGCCACCGACGGCTCGGGACGACGTCCCCTACCTGATCCTTGGGTCTGCTTAGGGCCAGCATGACCCGGTTTCGTCCGCTATTCTGGCCGACCGTGTTCAGCGTGCCGGTGGTGCTGCTGTTGCTGGGGCTCGGCTCCTGGCAGATCGAACGGCTGTTCTGGAAGCGCGAGCTGATTGCGCAGCGTCGCGCGGCGGTGGCGGCGGCTCCAGTTGTCGCGCCGCGCAGCTTGGAGGAGGCGCGCGGCCTAGAGTTTCACCACGTTACTGACGAAGGCGTCTTTCTGCACGACAAGGAGATCTTTCTCGGCGCGACATCCGAGGCTGGGCGGAACGGGTACCAAGTGCTGACGCCGCTCCGTGAGCCCGGCGGCCGCATCGTCTTCGTCAATCGCGGCTTCATCCCGGCCGAGCTCAAGGATCCCGCGAAGCGGTCCGCCGGGCAAATCGTCGGCACGGTCCGGGTGTCGGGGTTGCTGCGGCTGCCCCGAGCCGAAAAACCAGCTTGGTTTTTGCCGGACAACCGCCCTGACCTGAACTACTGGTTTTGGGTCGACTTGCCGACAATGGCCGTAGCGGACAAGCTTGATCGGGTCGCGCCTTTCTACATTGATGCCGATGCGACCCCGAACCCGGGCGGCTGGCCAAAGGGCGGCATCACCCGTCTAACTCTACCCAACGACCACCTGCAATATGCGATCACGTGGTTTTCCCTGGCGGTTGCGCTGATCGTTGTCTATTTCCTCTATCACCGCCGCAACGCGGGATTGGGATGACCGCTTATCGTCGATTAGAGGCGCGATTTCGTCGGGTCGGGGTGATCGAGGGAGCGATCTCGATGCTCCATTGGGACGCCGCGGCGATGATGCCAGCGGGCGGAGCCGCTGCCCGAGCGGAGCAACTCGCAGCTTTGCGGGTGATCACCCATCAGCACCTCACCGCGCCGGAAATCGGCGACCTCGTCGCTCAGGCCGAGAGTGAGAGCGACGCGCTGGACGAGTGGCAACGCGCCAATTTGCGCGAGATGCGGCGGCGCCAGGTTCATGCGGCGGCGCTGCCGTGTGAGCTCGTCGAGGCCGAATCCCGCGCTTGTTCGGAATGCGAGGCGATGTGGCGAAATGCCCGAGCGCAGAACGAATTTAGTGCCGTTCTGTCTCTGTTAGAGCGTCTGCTGCGCTTAGAACGCGAGATCGCAGCGACCAAAGCGGAACACCTCGGGAGCAGCCCCTATGAGGCACTACTCGACCAATACGAGCCCGGCGGGTCGGTCGCAATAATCGATCGCTTGTTCGATGAGCTCGCACGCTTTTTGCCGGATTTGCTCGAGGCGGTCCTGACCCGGCAAGCGGCCCTCCCGTCGCCTGCAGCCCCTTCCGGCCCCTTCCCTATCGAGCTGCAGCGCCAGGTGGGAATGCACCTGATGGAGCGCATCGGCTTCAATTTCGGACACGGCCGGCTCGACGTCAGTGCTCATCCGTTTTGCGGCGGCACACCCGACGATGTTCGGATCACGACACGCTACGACGAGAGTGATTTTGCGCGAGCGTTGATGGGGGTTCTGCACGAGACAGGGCACGCGCTCTACCAGAGGGGTCTTCCCGCTGAATGGCGTCTGCAACCGGTCGGCCGTGCCCGCGGCATGGCGGTTCACGAGAGCCAGTCGCTGCTTCTCGAGATGCAGGTGTGCCGCAGCCGCGCGTTCTTGACCTTCGCGGCACCGATACTGCGCGAGGCCTTTGCCGGCGATGGATTGGGCTGGGAGCCGGACACGCTCTATCGGCGCCAGATCCGCGTGCAGCGCGGCCCGATCCGCGTCGATGCAGACGAGGTGACTTACCCCGCTCATGTGATTCTGCGTTATCGGCTCGAACGCGCTATGATCGCTGGCGATCTCGCGCCGGCTGACCTTCCTGGCGCCTGGGCCGAGGGGCTCCGGGATTTGCTCGGTATCGCCCCTCCGAATGATCGCGAGGGGTGCCTACAGGATATCCATTGGTATGACGGAGTCTGGGGCTATTTCCCGACCTACACACTCGGCGCATTGATCGCCGCTCAGCTGTTCGAAGCTGTCCGCGAGGCGATCCCGGATGTGCTGGAGGCGATAGCGCGAGGCGAATTCGCCCCGTTACTCGGCTGGCTGCGCGAACACGTCCATTCGAAAGGATCGCTGTTATCGACGGCGGAGCTGGTCGAAAGCACCACGGGCCGCCCGCTCGGAACGGCGAGTTTCAAGCGCCATTTGCACGATCGTTACCTCGCTTAGCGCAACTCCCCGTCAGCGGGGGCGTTAGCGAGGCAATGCAACAGGTTTGGGGGATGCCGTGTTCGACAGTGCCGAGAAACTGAAGGCCTGCGACGCCGATCGCGATTCCGCGATCGAGCGGTTCGCCGAGATTCGCGGCGAGAGCGAAGCGCTGACGGCCAATCTGACGGCCGAGGATCAATCGATCCAGTCGATGCGCGATGTCAGCCCAACGAAATGGCATCTCGCGCATACGACTTGGTTTTTCGAGACCTTCATCTTGACCCGGTTCGACCCGAATTACCGGATCTTTGACCCGGCTTTCGCTTACCTGTTCAATTCGTACTACGAAGCGGTCGGCCCGCGGCACCCGCGGCCGGAGCGCGGACTGTTGTCGCGCCCGGCGGTCGACGTCGTGGCCGCCTATCGCGACCATGTCACCACGACAATGACCCGGTTCATCGAAAAAGCACCCGCTGACGCTTGGCACGCGACGGCACCCCTTCTCGAACTCGGAGTTCGGCACGAGCAGCAGCATCAGGAGTTGATCCTGATGGACATCAAGCACGTTTTCTCGGTGAACCCGCTATTGCCGGCTTATCAGGCCCCGCGGCTTCAGATTAGAGGGCCCGCAACACCACTCGCCTGGGTCGAGTTTGCCGGCGGACTTGTCGAAATTGGACATCTCGGACCGGGTTTCGCGTTCGACAATGAGACGCCTCATCACAAGGTGTGGCTTGAACCGTTCCGACTCGCGACGCGTCCGGTGAGCTGCGGCGAATACCTCGGCTTCATCGAGGACGGCGGCTACCAGAAGCCAGAATTCTGGCTTTCGGATGGCTGGGCGACGGTTCGCGAGCAGGGCTGGAAGGCCCCGCTCTATTGGTTCTACGAAGCCGACGAGTGGTCGATCTTCACGCTGTCCGGCCGCCGCCGGTTGAACCCGGTCGAGCCTGTCTGCCACATCAGCTTCTACGAAGCCGACGCTTTTGCCAAATGGGCAGGAAAACGCTTGCCGAGCGAAGCGGAGTGGGAGACCGCCGCCGAGGGTCTGGGGGTGGAGGGAAATTTTGCCGACAGTCGCCATTTTCACCCGCGGGCCGAGGGGGCGGTAGCTCCGGCCGATGGGAAGCCGATGCTGCGCCAGATGTTCGGCGACGTATGGGAATGGACGGCGAGCCCCTATATCCCCTATCCCCGCTTTCGTCCGGCCACCGGTGCCGTCGGCGAGTACAACGGCAAGTTCATGTGCAACCAGATCGTGTTGCGGGGCGGTGCCGCGGTGACCCCGGCCGGACATGTTCGAGGCACCTATCGCAACTTCTTCCCGCCCTCGGCGCGCTGGGTCTTCGCCGGGTTGCGGCTAGCGGAGGACCTCGGATGATCAGCCGCGCTCGCTTCACGTTTTATGATCTGGCGCCGGGTGAAGAGAGCTTTCGCGATGCCGTACTGAATGGGCTCGGTCGCACTCCAAAATCGATCCCGTGCAAATTCTTCTACGACGCACGCGGGTCGGCTCTATTCGAGGCGATCTGTCGCCTTCCCGAATATTATCCAACCCGCACCGAGGTCGCGATCCTCGAAGAAAATGCGGCCGAGATTGCCGCGCAGATCGGCCCGCACAGCCGGTTGATCGAGTTCGGCAGCGGCGCCAGCACGAAGGCACGCATTCTGCTGCGGGCGCTCGACCGACCGGCGGCTTATGTGCCTGTCGACATCTCCCGCGAGCATCTGCGGGACGCCGCAATCAGCCTCGCGGAGGATTTTCCGTCATTGGCCGTCGTCGCCGTCTGCGCCGACTATACCCGGCCTTTTCCGCTGCCGCCCCTGCCGGGTCCGAGCGGCAAGCGGGTCGGCTTCTTCCCAGGCTCGACGATCGGCAATTTCGAGCCCGACGCCGCGGTGGACTTCCTAGCCAACTATGCCCGCATCCTCGGAGCAGGTGGCGAGATGCTGATCGGCGTGGATCTCAAGAAGGATCCGGCGATCCTCGATGCCGCCTATAACGACCGGGCCGGTGTGACCGCCAAGTTCAACCTCAACCTGATCGAACGCATCAACCGCGAGCTCGACGGCGATCTCGACATCGACCGGTTCGAGCACGTTGCCTTCTACAACGAAGCCGAAGGACGGATCGAAATCTACCTCCGCAGCCTTGCCAATCAGGAAGCATGGATCGCCGGCACGCCGATCCTGTTCGCCGAGGGTGAGCTGATCCACACCGAATATTCGTATAAATATTCGGTCCCCGAATTTCGGGCACTAGCGGCAGAGGCGAACTTTCGCCCGGTCGACACCTGGACCGACCCCGCCGAGCTGTTCAGCGTCCACTATTTCCGGGTGGGCTGATCTCTCAAGCTGTGGCGGCGCCGTCGACCGGCAAGGCGGCGCCCGAGACGAACGACGCCTCGTCGGAGATCAGGAACAGTGCCGCGTTGGCAATCTCCTCAGGCCTGCCGGTGCGCCCCATCGGGTTC
Source organism: Alphaproteobacteria bacterium (assembly GCA_019237135.1). Lineage (GTDB taxonomy): Bacteria > Pseudomonadota > Alphaproteobacteria > ATCC43930 > CGMCC-115725 > AP-15. The sequence goes on along the minus strand of JAFAHQ010000161.1, from coordinate 1,039 downwards.
TGCCGGCCACGCAGTCGAACGAGTTCCTCCTTGTCCTGACCGGCGGTGCGCTGCTGATCCGGCCGGGCGACAAACACCCGCAGCATCGGCGTGTCGATCGGACCGGGACAGATCGCGTTGACGCGAATTTTCTCCGGTGCCAGCCGCTTGGCGAGCGAGCGGACAAAGCCGACGACCCCAAACTTTGCCATCGAATAGACCGGGCTGAATGCCGAGCCCTGAATCCCCGAAGTCGAGGCGGTGTAGAGCAGGCTGCCGCCGCCGCGCGCCCGGATCTCGGGGATCGCCGCTTCGGTCGTCACCAGCACCGTGCGCAAATTGAGGTCGATGGCAATCTCGTAATCCGCCATGTCGATCCCTTCGATCGAGGCGGGGCCGGGATGACCGACATGGTTCCAGACGAAGTCGAGACCGCCGAAGGCGTTGGCCGTGCGCCGCACGATGCCCCGGGCGAACTCGTCCTGGCGCAAATCGCCGACCAGGCCGAGTGCGCGCCCGCCCGCGCCGGTGATTTCGCCGACTACTGCATCGACCCCCGCCTGATCGATGTCGACGACCCCTACCGCGGCACCTTCGCGCGCGAAGCGGAGCGCGCCGGCCCTCCCCATCCCCGAGGCCGCCGCCGTGACGATGCCGATCTTAGCGTCGAGCCGCATGATTACCCTCCCCATCCTGACCACCGAGGCGCAACGCCTCAGGCAGCGATGTCCTTGCTGTCGTAGAGCGCGTCGAGCACCGCGCCGTAGGCCTCGCAGATGACATGACGCTTGATCTTCAAGGTCGGCGTCATCTGGCCGTTGGCGATCGTAAAGGGCTCCGCGGCGATCGCGAAGTGCCGCACCCGCTCGACGGATGAAAGGCTCTGGTTGACGCGCGCGACGCCGGCGCCTATCGCCTTGATAAATCCGGGGTCGCCGGCAAGCGCGCGAAAATCGCCGACCGGTCCGTCCGGCGTGTAGCCAGCGGCAAAGTCTTGGTCGGGAACGAGCACAGCCACCAGATAGGGACGGCGGTCGCCGAACACCATCGCCTGGGCGAT
>JAFAHQ010000009.1 GCA_019237135.1 Alphaproteobacteria bacterium | reverse complement strand
TCCGCTGGAGGCCGGTGTCTCGCCCGAGTTTACCGTGCTCGACGAGCGCGGCGCTGCCGAGACACGGCTCGAGGCCGCCGAAAGCGTCATCGTTGCCGCGCGGGATGACGGGAATCGGGGCGAGCTCGGCAAGGCGCTCTCGGTGGTCGCCAGTCATGTCGCCGAGGAGCGCTTCGGCATGCTGATGGGTGCACTCGCCGGCGAGCGCGGCAAGCTCCGTCGCGCGGTTGCTGACGGTCACGCGGCGCTGCGCGACCGGCTTTGCATGGCACTGGACTTGCCGACAGGGACTTCCCGAGAAGACCTCGTCGCCGCCTTTTGCGCGGAGGGTGCCTGCAACGAGGCCGGGCTGCGCGCTGCTGCTGCGGCGCTCGCGACAGGATCCGTCACGGATCGGCAACGCAGCGAGATCCTCGCCGCCTGGTGCGCGGCTCCGGAGCAGCGCCAGCACATGCTCGACGCTTATACCGAGGCCTATCTGACGGATGATGGCACGATCCGCAAGGTTCTGATAACCCGCAGCGCGGCCGCGACCGCCGAGTGCGATGTCTGCGCCATCCTCATCGCCGAGGCGGAGCGGGTCAAAAAATTCCGCGACGCAGGGGCGTCGGCGGTGCTAGTCGAGGCGACCTGCGCCTTGACCCGGCTCGGCGACGCGCTGACCCAGGCCTATGACGAGCGTAAGCGAGCGCAGGGGGCGCTCGATTACGAGGATCTCGTGACCGGGGCGCTCGACCTGCTGCGTCGCCCCGGGGTGGCGCCCTGGGTGTTGTTCAAGCTCGACGGCGGGCTCGACCACATTCTGCTGGTCGAGGCACAAGACACCAACCCTGAGCAGTGGGAGATCGTAGCCGCGCTCGCCGAGGAGTTCTTTGCCGGCGACAGCGCGCACGACCGGACCCGCACGATCTTTGCCGTCGGCGACGCAAAGCAGTCGATCTACAGCTTTCAACGCGCCGACCCGCAGGCCTATCTCCGCATGCGGCGGCATTTCGAAACCCGCACCGCCGCCGCCGAGCAGGAGTGGCGGGTGGTACCGCTGGAGATCTCGTTCCGCTCTACCGAGCCGGTGTTGCAAGCGATCGATGCGATCTTCCGGCAGGACGCCGCGCGCGACGGGGTGGCGCTCGACGACGGCCCGATCCGCCATGTCGCCTCTCGCGCCGGTCAGGCGGGGCTGGTCGAACTGTGGCCGCCGGTGGAACCGCAACCCGACGAAGATACCAATCCCGCAGCATTACCGGTGACCCGACGCCGCATCGCCGAGCCTTGCACTCGCCTCGCTGAAGCGATCGCGGCAGCAATCAAGGGCTGGCTGGATCGTGGCGAGATGTTGGAGGCGCGCGGCCGCCCGATCCGGCCGGGTGACGTGATGGTGCTGGTGCGGCGGCGAAACGAGTTTGTCGGCGAGCTGTTGCGCGCCCTCAAGCAGCGTCGTGTTCCGGTCGCCGGCGCGGATCGCCTGATCTTGACCGAGCAGCTCGTCGTGCAGGATTTGGTGGCGCTCGGCCGGTTTCTGCTGTTTCCCGACGACGATCTGACGCTAGCCGCGGTGCTCAAGGGTCCGCTCTTCGCCCTCGACGAAGAGACATTGTTCAATCTCGCCCATGCGCGCGGCAAAGAGCATCTGTGGGACCGGTTGCGCAGCCGCGGCGAGACAGATGCGGCATTGCGGCAGGTGGCCGAACGCCTATCAGCTTTTCTCGCCCGCGCCGATTTCGTCCCGCCTTACGAGCTCTACGCCGAGATCCTGGGCGCCGAGGGCGGACGGCGCGCCTTGCTCGAGCGCCTCGGAGCCGAAGCGGAAGACGCGGTCGAGGAGTTCCTCGGGCTGACCCTCACCTACGAGCGCGAGCACGTCCCGTCATTGCAGGGCTTCTTACGCTGGTTGGCCGCCGGCGACACCGAGGTCAAACGCGATTTCGGGGCGCGCCCGCGCGACGAGGTCCGCATTTTGACAGTGCACGGCGCCAAGGGGCTGGAAGCCCCGATCGTCTTTCTGCCCGACACGATGCAGCTGCCAAAACCATCGGAGACGCTATTGTGGACGGAGAAGGACGAGCTGCCGTTGTGGCGCCCGCGCGCCGAGTTCACCGTTCCGTTCTACACCTCCGAACGGGAAGCGTTGCGCCAGCGCGAGCTGCAGGAATATCGGCGGCTGCTCTATGTTGGCCTCAGCCGCGCACAGGATAGGCTCTATATCTGCGGCTGGCAGACCCGCGCCGCGCCGAAGCAGGGTTGCTGGCATAGGCTGTGCCGTGACGGTCTCGCCGGGATCGCCACCCCGTTCGCCTTCGACGCGACGACGCTGATCGGGTCCCACGGATGGTCGGGTGAAGGATTGCGGCTCGCCGGCGCGCAGACCGCTTCGCCCATCTTGGAAGCTCGTGCAGAGACCGAGCATCCTCGATTGTCGCTGCCGCGTTGGGTCAGGGAGCGCCCGCCGGCGGAGCCCGACCCGCCGAAGCCGCTGTTTCCGTCGCGCCCCAGCGACGCCGAGCCTCCCGCCTCTTCGCCGCTCGGAACGGGAGAGCGTGACCGCTTCAAGCGGGGGCTTCTCGTCCATCGGCTGCTGCAGAACTTGCCCGAGCTGCCCGCGGGAGAGCGCGAGGATGCGGCACGCCGGTTTCTTGCGCTGCCTACGCACGGGCTCTCTGCCGAGGAGCAGAACGAGATCCGCGGTGAGACCCTCGCGGTGCTGGGGCACCCCGATTTCGCGGCGATCTTCGGGCCGGGCTCACAGGCCGAAGTACCGTTGGTCGGGCTGGTCGATGGCCATGCGTTATCAGGACAGATCGATCGTCTGGTGGTCGAAGAAAACCGAGTGCTTGTCGTCGATTTCAAGACGTTGCGGCCACCGCCGGCGACCGAGGCGGAGGTCGCGCCGATCTATCTCCGCCAGCTCGCCCTTTACCGGTCGGCGCTCGGCCAGATCTATCCAGAGCATGAAATCCGGTGTGCGCTCTTATGGACAGAAGGTCCGCGTTTGATGCCGATCAGCCCCGAGAGCCTCGCAGGGCACCCGCCTTGACGCCGCTTTTTCGGCTCCCTTAATCTCTGCGACTATCAACGCAAGGATGACCCGATGAAGCCGAACGCCGTCACCGACAGCACCTTCGACGCCGCGGTCCTCCGCGCGAGCGAGCCCGTGCTCGTCGATTTCTGGGCAGAGTGGTGCGGTCCCTGCCGCATGATCGGTCCGTTTCTCGAAGAGCTCGCGACCGACATGGCGGGCAAGCTGACCGTAGCCAAGGTCAACATCGACGAGAACCCGCAAACCCCGATGAAATACGGGGTACGCGGGATCCCGACGATGATCCTGTTCAAAGACGGCCAGGTCGCTGCGACCAAGATCGGTGCGCTACCCAAGAGCAAGCTCTACGAGTGGGTCGAATCGGTTCTGTAGACCCGGCGACAGAAGTCATCGCGACGCGAAGTTGAGCGCTCCCGGCGCGGCGATTTTGTGATGGCCGACCCGCCGTTCAGCCCGGCGGCGGGAACCGCGCGATCCAGTGCCGGGCGATGTCCTCGCGACGGCAAACCCAGACGTGGCTGTGCGCGAGGATGTGCTCGATGAAGCGGATCAGTGCTTGGGCCCGGCCGGGATGGCCAGTCAGGCGCATGTGCAGGCCGACCGACATCATGCGCGGCCGCTCCGCACCCTCATCGTAGAGAAGGTCGAAGCTGTCGCGCAGAAAGGCGAAGAAGTCCTCGCCGGAGCCGAAGACGCCGCGGCCGAACTTTGAATCGTTGGTGGTCAGCGAATAGGGCACAACGAGGTGCGGCTTGTCGCCCACTCGCACCCAATAGGGGAGCTCGTCGTTGTAGGTGTCGCTGTCATAGAGAAAGCCGCCGTGTTCGACCAGGAGCCGACGGGTGTTTTCCGATGGCGCATAACGGCAATACCATCCGGCGGCGCTCTTGCCGGTCGTCTTGCGGATCAGGTCCACAGCCGCGGCGATCTGGCGCCGCTCCTCGTCTTCGGCGAGCCCGGGATGGTTGGTCCAGCGGTAGCCGTGGCTGCAAATGTCCCAATCACTTGCGGCGATCGCCGCGGCCGCCGGCGGGTTCGCCTCAAACGCCCGGGCGCAGCCAAAAATTGTCACCGGCAGTCGGAAGCGCGCGAAGATCCGATGGAGGCGCCAAAAGCCCACCCTGGCGCCGTATTCGAACATGCTCTCGGCACCGAGGTCCCGCCCTCTGACCCCGAGATCGCTCCCGGGCATCTCGGTCAACCCGGTCTCGGAGACGCCGTCACCGGCAGGATAGGAGAGTTCCGAGCCTTCTTCGAAATTGATCACGAAGTTGACGGCGATGCGGGCGTTGCCGGGCCACCCGGCATGCGGCGGCTCGGCGCCGTAGCCGACGAAGTCGCGCGTCAAGGCTTCTCTCCCCGCGACTCAGGATACCAGGCGCGGCGTAAGTCGTCGTAGCGGGGTCCATCCGGCATGGGTGTCATCGTCTCCAGATTCCCGACAGCATAGCCTAGCAGCGTCCTCTGCGGGAGAACCGTTGCAAGTCAGTCCGCCGGCCGGGGCTCGGCCTCCCGCGTCGGCGGCGAGCGCGGGCGCGTTGGGTGATCAGCGCAAGCGGCACACACAGCAGCAACATAAATGCGCCGAAAATGACAAAGCTCTCGCTGACGCCCCAGCGGTCGGCGATCCCACCTATCAGCGGCGGGATCAGGATAGAGGTGAGCCGCTGCCCAGTCTGACGCAGCCCCACGACGGCACCTTGCTGATGGCGGCCCACCGCTCGCGCCTGCACCGAAAGTATGACCGGCTGGATCACGCCTTCCAGCCAGCCGCGTACCGCCTGCGACAGCAACAGCAAGGCGAAGATCCCGCCCAATAGCGGCGTCGCGGCAATCAGCACGATCGACAACACCGTCCCGCTCAACATCGTGCGCTGCGGATCGGCCAATCGCATGGCCCGTCCGGCAAACAGCGAACCAAGCCCGCTCGCAATCTCGACGGTCGCAAAGAGGGCTCCGATCATCGTGCCGACGAGCCCGATGCGGTTGAGATAAACGACGTAGACCGAGGTCTGGATGCTGTAGGTCGTATTGCGCATCGACATGACGGCCATCGACAGGGCGATGGCCGGGATGGCAACCAGCATAATCGAGCGGACATAGTCCGAAGCTCGCGGCAGGGCATCGCGGGCGCGGAACCGCGCTCGCCTCCTTCCGTCGGTACGTCCCGGCCCGAAGATCTCGGCCTCCGGTGTGCGGAACAGTGCGATCGTAAGCACCGCGCCCCAGAGAGCGCCAAGGAGATAGGCCGGCCAGACCCCGCCATAATCCCAGACCGCACCGGCGAGAATTGGCGCCGTCGTCGAGCCGAACCGGGCGAAAAAGCTGAACTTGCCAATATATCCAGCATCGCCCTCGGCGAGCTGAGCAATCAAGGTCTGCGCGCCTGACCAGGCGAAAGAGACGGCGGCACCGCTGATCAGCTGCAGCAGCAGCAAGGGCCAAAACCCAGGCACCAGTGGAAACAGCGGTGCCAACGCCATCCCGGTCCAGACGAAAAACAAGGTGACCCTGCGCGTACCGAAGCGATCCATCAGCACGCCGATATGGATCGAAAGGAACAAGGCGAGGATCGAGCGGCCGCCCACCAGAATGCCGATTTCAGATGCGTCGAGCCCGAGCGACAGCCCGTAGAGCGGGATCAGAAAGGTGTAGAAATCGACATAACCCATGCTGAACGGCCCGGCGACATAGAGCGACGCCGGGATTCGAGGACGGGAGGCGTTTATGCCAAGCACATCGATCCCGTCATCGCGGTTCACCGAACGCGGCCCGTCAGTCGGCCAGCGTCGGCTCGGCCTCGTGCCGCGCGGCGCGGCGGGTGATCAGGGCGACGGGGACAGAGAGCAACAGCAGCAGGCTGCCGAGAATGACAAAGCTCTCGCCGGCTCCCCAGTGGTCGGCGATCACACCCATCACCGGCGGAATGACGATCGCCGCCAGGCGGTTCATCGTCTGGCGAAGGCCGACGACGGAGCCCTGGCGGTAGCGTCCGACCGCCTTGGCCTGCACCGAAAACATCAACGGCTGGACGACGCCCTGCAGCCAACCGCGCGCCGCCTGCGCGAGAAACAGCAGCAAGAAGATGCCGCCAAGAAATGGCGTCACGCAAATGAGCACGATCGACAGCACTGTCCCGCTCAGCATCGTGCGCTGCGGGTCGCCGAGGGCCATCGCACGCCCGGCGAACAGCGAGCCAAGGCCGCTCATTACTTCGATGGCGGCAAACAGGATGCCGATCGAGGTGCCGGTGAGCCCGTTTCCTTTGAGAAACACAACGTAAAGCGAGCTCTGCACGCCATTGGTCGCAGTGCGGAGAAAGATGATGGCCATTGTCGTTGCCACCGCCGGGATCGCCATCAGCGCGAAACAGCGCACATAGTCGGGCAGCCGAGGAACGACGTCGCGCGCGCGGAAGCTCGCGGGCCGGCGCGGAGCCCGCCCGTCAGCCCCAGCGATCTCCGACTCGGGCGCGCGCAATAACGCGATTGTCAGAACCGCACCCCAGGCGGCGCCCAGCATGTAGGCCGGCCACGGGCCGCCCCAATCCCAGGCGGCGCCGGAGATCATCGGTGTCAACGTTGTGCCGAATCGCGCAAAGAAGCTGAACCGGCCGATATATTCGGCCTCTCCTTCGGCCAGCTGCGCGATCAAGGTCTGGGAGCCCGACCAGGCAAAATTCAGCGCGGCGCCATTGACGACCTGCAACAGCAGCAACGGCAAGAACCACGGCAGCAACGGGAAGACCGGTGCCAGTGCCATTGCTGTCCAGACGAAGAACAATGTTACCCGGCGGGTCCCGAACCGATCCATCAGCACGCCGACATGAATCGACAAGAAGACCGCGAGCAGCGAGCGGCCGCCGACCAGCATCCCGATCTGACCCGCGCTCATGCCGAGCGAGAGGCCGTATAGCGGGATCAGAAACGTGTAAAATTCGGTGTAGCCCATCGCGAACAGCCCGGCGATGTAGATCGAGGTCGGCGGGCGGGATGGGCGTGGTGTCATCTCGGAGGGATCGATCCGCTTATGCTATCAGCGCTCGGCGCCGCCGGCCATGCGGCATCGTCATGGGCTTATTCGAGACGCACGTCGTGGCGAGGACGACCCCAGTCGGCGGCGGCTGCGACAGCGCGCTCGACATCTTCTTCGAGCATTAGCCGGTCAGCCACGAGCCGCTGCGCCGCCCTGGCGATCGCCTCGACATAGGCCTCCGCATGCGGGTAGCGCTCGAGAATCGATTGTCTCGGATCGCCGGTCGCCCGTCGCTCCTCGGGAGTCTCGGGGAGCGGGATATAGCTGCCCGAGAACTCGTGCATGGCGCCCTGACCAAAGCCGCGGGCCCGCAGGTTCCAGCCACAATAGGTGCCGAGCGGCGCCGCCACCATCGGTGCCCTGACGCCGGCCTTGTCGTTGCCATCCTCGTCGACTGCAGGGACCAGAATCGAGTAATCCCCTCCTGGCGCGATATCCGGCGGCTCCTTCAGGATCCCGCACTCCGCCTCTGGTCCGAAATCCAGCAAGGGCAGCGCGCTCGGCGCGCGTGGCGTAGCCACTCCCGGGATTTCCGGGAATTGCCGCCGCCATTCATCCGCCGCGACCAAGGTGCCGTCGGCACACCGAGGGATCCGGCTCTCGGGCGGTGCGACACCCGCCGTCGCCCAGCGGTCCAGTGCGTCGATCATCGCGCGGAACAGCATCGAGGTGGTGACTGTGTTGAGATAATTCTGACAGACCCCCCGCTCGAGCTTTCTCAGCAGAGGGTCGGCGAAATGTTGCGAGCTTGCCCACATGTAGATCCGCACACGATCGGGCTGCGCTAAATCGTTGCCGCGCGTGTCGGTGTGAGCGAGCGACCCGCGGCGTTGCCAGTACTCGGTCGAAGTCTGGGTGTGAATAACCAGAGGATCGGTCTCTGGGCGTTTCAAGATAGCATCGCGCCGCCCGGTCAGATGGTCGGTCGTCTCAGCGTAAGAGAACGGGAAAGTGTCGGCCGGGTTGAAGTGGTCCTCGTATTGTTGTCCGCCCGACACGTCGGCGTTGGCGAAACGGTGATTGAGCCACATCCGGCCGGCACCGGCGACATGCGGCAAGATGCCGTCGAACACCTTGCGCCCGGCGGCGTCGGCATTGAACCCGCGATAGACTAAATCGCGCAGACAGCGCCCGGTCTGCGAACGGCCCCAGGCATACGCCCTTTCGATTGTACCGCCCCGCTCGCAAAGCGGATTCACACGGCCGGCGGAATCTTTCTCGCCATACCTCAGAAAGCTGACGAAATCCCGCACCGCGGCATGGCCCAGGCCCAACACCAGCGGATCGCGGCCGGTATAAACCAACTCGTAGATCCAGCTCGGCTCAAACCCGCCGGGGATGTGGATGTGGCTGTCCGACGGGATCACTGCCTGCACGGCGCCCTGGTTGTCGAGGCCCGTGCCGCCTTCGATTCGGGCAAAGCACCAGCTTTCCGGTGGCACCGGGATCCGCTCGTCGTAAGGATAGCGCCGGCGCGTCAGACGCGCCTCGCGCGGATCAAGCGACACCGTCGGATGGCTACGCACCGAAGCGCGGCCGCTCAACGGCAATGTCGTGACCCCGGCACGGTTGGCGATGTATTCGACCCGAACAGGCCCCGTCAGCGGTCGATCGCGTTCGCGTGCGACGGGCAGGTCGAGCAGCACCCGGCCGTTCCCCGGCAAGAGATCGCCTTGCCAGGCGAGCCAGCCCACCGTATAGCCGCGGCGCATCAGAAAGCCGTTGCCGGCATGCGCCAGGGTGCGCGGGTCGTTCGAGGCCGGGGCATCGTTGAAGAATTGCAGCATCCGCTTGTTGCCGCGGTTGCCGTAGTCGAAGAACAGACGGCGGTTGCCGCGTGCTGGATCCACGGGCTTCAGGATCGAGAAATCTCCGGTGAAATGGACGAGCCCGTCACCCTCGGTCGGCGCCTTGTCGAGATCGGTGATTCCGCGCTGTGCAGGGGCGAAAGGGTCGACGGCGAAATGCGCACGCCCGACTAGCCGCTCGTAAGCGCCGACCGTCCCGAACTCGTGGGTTTCGGCGAAGAGAAAACGCTCGGCGATCAACAGCTCCACTCGATTGGTCATCACAAGCGCCTCCAAAAGAGCGAGCCCGACCGGTTAATCACCACACCGAGATGGCCTCGCCGATTTTCCCCACCCACAATTTTCAATTGCGTCGATTGTTGCGGGTCGCTGCATCTGCAGCAAATCTACAGCAGCAATTCCCCCGTAGGTTGTAGCCGACGCGCTCCCTGCCCAAATCGCACGCTCGTTGCGGAGGGCGGAAAAGAGAATATGGCATAAGAAATCGACAATTTTATGGTCTTGACAATCGCAACGAAAGGGAGCCGGCTACCTCTAGGATTGTCAACGCCAGTGCCTGGGCGCGCGGGACCAGCGTGTCGATGCGGCACCACTCGTCGTCGCGGTGGGCGTTGCCACCGACTGGGCCGGTTCCGCACAAGGTCGGGGTGCCGAGTGCGGCGGTAAACCCGCTATCGGCCGATCCCCCCGTGGCCTCGCCCGAGACTTGGAAGCCGAGATCTGCAGCCGCACGGCCATAGAGTTCGAGTAGCTTTCGGCTGGCTTCGTCCTGCTCGAGCGGCAGAAAATTACCTTCTCGCAAGATGCGGGAGTCACTCCCCGGCAATTCGCAGCAGCGGCAGATCTCGCGCACCTCGCCGAGAATTTTCTCCATGATGTTCAGCGTCGGGAACCGAACATCGATGGCAGCGGTGGCGCGCGCGGCGACGGTATTGACCGCGGTCCCGCCCTGGGCGAGGCCGACATTGACCGTCGTGCCGAGATCGTAATCGGTGAGCCGGTGCAGGCGCTGAATCTTACGGGCAAGCGCCTCGATCGCGCTGACGCCCTCGGCATGCGCCGCGCCCGAGTGAGCGGCGCGCCCAATCACCTCCAATTCGATAAACGCAGCCCCCTTGCGCCGCGAGACGAGGTTACCGCTCGGCCGCCCGGGCTCGGAATTGAACACGGCGCGGGCGTCCTTCGCCTCGGCCTCGATGATAGGGCGAGAGGACGGAGACGCTATCTCCTCATCCGAGGTGTAAAGGCCGGTCAGCGGACACGGCGCGCCAAAGCGGTGCAGCGCCTCGAGCACGAAGGTGTTCATCACGAGACCCGCTTTCATGTCGGCGACCCCCGGGCCGAAGGCTTGGTTGCCGTCGATCCGGAATGGCCGCTCTGCGGCGGTGCCGTCGGGAAACACGGTATCGCGATGCCCCATCAATACGATCGGCCGCCTGTCTCCGCCGCCGGGGAGCCGCGCCGCCAAACAGTCGCCAAAAGTGACGTCGGGAAAGGTCTCGCACGAAACACCGGCGACCTCCAGGTGGGCCCGCAGCCGCTCCCCGACCGCATCGACCCCGCGCTTGTTGTAGCTTCCGGAATCGATGTTCACGAGATCGGCCAACATCGCGACCATGGTCTGATGCTGCCGGCCGAGATGCTCGAGGATGGCGGATTTTGCTTCGATGCTCACGGCTCACTCCGAGACGAAGAGACAGGAACCGAAGTAGGCTTGCGGACGATGAAGCGGTCGAAGACAGAGTTCAACCGGAACGTTGAGATTCCGTCGGAAGAAGGTCCGAGCCCCCGTCGTTCTCTGCAGGAGACAAACTGCCGGAGATACCGCGCTTCTCTCCTCCCGAGAGAATCAGCTGGTCCAGCCGAGAGGAACGTTCCAGGGACCTATCTTGTTCAATCGTGCAGCATTGTTAAATCAGGACGGGGATGTTTTGGGGGGACTTTGCATAACCCAAGGCTATCGCGATGAGCGAAGGTCTCCGCATTTATAATTTATTTCCAACCCTGGCCGGAACTGTCCAGGATTGGATGGTGCACCTTCCGCGGATCGCGGGTATGGGCTTCAATGCTGTCTTTATCAATCCGTTTCACTATCCCGGGTTTTCCGGCAGCCTCTATGCCGTCAAAGATTATTACCGGCTGAACCCGCGCTTCCGCGGCGACGCGCCCGAAGACGACGACACATTATTACGAAGGTTCACGGATGCGGCCCACGCGCGTGGGCTGCGCGTGATCATGGATCTTGTGATTAATCACACCTCCAAGGACAGCGAGCTTGTGGCGCGCCACCCGGAGTGGTTCACCCGCGATGTCAAGGGCGATGTCGTTTCACCCCGTGCCATCGATCCCGCCGATGCCCGGCGTCAGACTGTATGGGGGGATCTCGCCGAGCTCGAATACCGGCCGCCGCAACAGAGCCAGATCGTCGGCTATTTTCAGGAACTCGCGCGCCACTATGTCGGTCTCGGATTCGGCGGGTTCCGCTGCGATGCAGCCTACAAGGTGCCCGCCGAGGTCTGGCGAAGTCTGGTCGATTCGGCCAAAGCGGTCTCTCCGAACGTAATCTTCTGCGCCGAAACCCTGGGGGCGCCGAAAGGTACGGTTTTCGCGCTCGCCGATGCCGGCTTCGACTATCTCTTCAACAGCGTCAAATGGTGGGATTTCGAGAGCCCATGGTTGCTCGAGCAGTATGACGCTTTTCGCCATATAGCGCCGTCGATCGGCTTTCCCGAAAGCCATGATACTAAACGGCTGGTGACCGAGCTGCTTGCTTCTGGAGTTTCGGAATCACGGATCGAGCCACATTACCGCCAAGCTTATGCCTTCGCCGCGGCGTATTCGACGGGTGTGCTAATGCCGATGGGGTTCGAATACGGCTGGTCGCAGCCGCTCAGCGTAGTCCCGATCCGCGACGATAAACCCGAGCGTAAACGCTTTGATCTCAGTGGATTCATCGCCGAGGTCAATGCCATGAAGCGGGCGATTCCGGCGTTGAACGAGGAGGGCCCGCAACGGCTGCTGAGCGACCAAGGCAATTCGCTGGTGGCCCTGGAGCGGCAAACAGAGAGCGGGGATGATCGGGTCTTTATTCTCGTCAACAGGCATGGTAGCGAGCGGCGCGAAGCTGCGCTCGCGAGGCTGGTAGAGACAGGTCTCACGCTCACTGACCTCTCTCCTTGTCGCCGTCCATCAGGCACGGGGGCGACGATTGGCCCTCGGCTCGTGGTCGAGCCACTCGAAGTGCGTGTTCTGCGGTCCTCATTGCCGAAAAGCACGGGCGAAGGCCGGCTAACGGGAACAGGCGGCGAGGCGGCATCGAGCCTCGATGCGCCGTGGCGGCCCGAAGTGCGGGTCGCTATTGAAGACGTCTATCCTGAGCTTGATGGCGGTCGCCATCCGATCAAACGGATCGTCGGCGATGAACTAGAAATCCAAGCTGACGTCTTCTGCGACGGGCACGGACAGTTGCGCGCCGTCGTAAAATTCGGCCTAGAGGGTCAGGAGTGGCGGGAAACGCCACTGGTCTTATTCGACAACGATCGCTGGATTGGCCGCGTCCGCCTCGATCGGCTCGGGCTCTGGCGTTACACGATCGAAGCCTGGGTCGACCAGTTCGAAAGCTGGCGCGACGAATTCGAAAAAAAACACCAGGCCGGCCAAAGTGTCGAGCTCGAGCTCCTCGAGGGCCGGGCGATTGTCGCCGCGGCGTTGCGCCAGGCCGGACCCGAGGACATTGCTAGGATCCGCAAAATCCTGCAGGGCTTCGACGGCGGCGATACCCACCAGCGTACCGAGCTGATGCTCTCCTCCGGGCTTCGCGAGCTGATGGTGCGCTGCCAGCAACGCGGCGATGTCGTGCGTTATCCCCGCGAGCTCGGAATCATCGTCGACCGCAGGGCGGCGCGCTTTGCTGCATGGTATGAGATGTTTCCGCGCAGCCAGGGAAAGGTGCCCGGCAAGAGTGCCAGCTTTGAGGATTGCATTGCGCGGCTTCCCGAGATCGCGGCGCTCGGTTTCGACGTCGCCTATCTGGTGCCGATCCATCCGATCGGCCGCATTAACCGCAAAGGCAAGAACAATAGCACTGTTGCCGAGCCTGGTGATCCGGGCAGCCCCTATGCGATCGGTTCCGCGGAGGGTGGCCACCGCGCAGTCAACCCGGAACTCGGTGCGCTTTCGGATTTCCGCCGTTTCATCAGGGCCGCTGAAGCGCTCGGCATCGAGGTAGCGCTCGATTTCGCAATCCAATGCGCCCCCGACCATCCCTGGGTGCGCGAGCATCCTGAATGGTTCCGTTTCCGGCCCGACGGCACGATCAAATACGCCGAGAACCCGCCGAAGAAATACCAAGACATCGTCAATGTCGATTTCTACAACTCCGACCGGGAGGGATTGTGGGAAGAGCTGCGAGACACTGTGATGTTTTGGATCAGCGAGGGCGTGCGTACCTTTCGGGTCGACAACCCCCACACCAAGCCGTTGCCGTTCTGGGAGTGGCTGATCCGGGAGGTCAAAACCCGCTGCCCCGAAGCTATCTTTTTGTCGGAAGCCTTTACTCGGCCGAAGATGATGCGGGCCCTTGCCAAAGCGGGGTTCACCCAATCCTATACCTATTTTACTTGGCGTAACAGCAAGAAAGAGCTTACGGACTATCTTATCGAGCTCACACAAGGCCCGGCAAGAGAATATTTTCGACCGAACTTCTTCACCAATACACCGGACATTCTGCCGGTTTTCCTGCAGCAAGGGGGCCGGCCGGCATTCCGCATTCGCCTCGTGCTTGCTGCGACATTGTCTGGGGTCTATGGGATCTATAATGGTTTCGAGCTTTGTGAAAATACGCCGGTTCCCGGGCTTGAAGAACCGATAGCATCGGAGCAGCAAGAATTTATCGAGCTGTATGGGAGCGCCCCGCCCCCAGCACGCGAGGAATACCTCAATTCGGAGAAGTACGAGTACAAGGTGTGGGACTGGGATCGCCCAGGCAACATCAACGAAGATATCAGGATCCTGAACCGGTTTCGGCGTGACAACCCGGCATTGCAGGAGTTTCTCAACCTGCGCTTTCTCGACTGTCCAGACCCGAATATTCTTGCCTACGCCAAGACCTCGCCGGACATGGCCAATACCGTAATTGTCGCCGTCAATCTCGATCCGCACGCCGCGCACGAAGGAGAGATCGAGCTGCCACTCGCAGAGTTCGGCTTGGCGGTGGATGGCGAATTCTCGCTCGAGGAGGCGTTCACACAACGCGTCACGACCTGCCGGGGCACCCGACAGCGTCTTTACCTTGATCCCGAGATCAATCCGTCGATGATCTTCCGTCTGCTTCCACCGGCTACCATATGACCCCACCCGACGATGCTTCCGCTCCGCTGTCGCACCGCAGCGGACTGACGCAACCCGAGATCCAGGACCCACTTTGGTACCGGGACGCGATTATCTATCAGCTGCATGTGAAGGCCTTTTTCGACGCCGATGACGACGGCATCGGCGATTTTCAGGGCTTGTGCCGCAAGCTCGATTATCTCCGCGATCTTGGGGTCACCGCGCTGTGGTTGCTGCCCTTCTATCCTTCGCCACTGCGCGATGACGGCTACGACATCGCCGATTACAAAAACGTCAATCCATCCTACGGGCGGATGGCCGATTTCAAGACTTTCGTGCGCGAAGCTCATCGCCGCAATCTGCGGGTCATCACCGAGCTGATCATCAACCACACCTCGGATCAACATCCCTGGTTCCAGCGCGCGCGTCTCGCAAAACGCGGCTCACCCTTTCGCGATTTCTATGTGTGGAGTGATACGGACCAGAAATTTCCGGAAACCCGCGTTATCTTTGTCGACACGGAGAAGTCGAACTGGGCATGGGACCCGGTCGCGCAAGCCTATTACTGGCACCGTTTTTATTCGCATCAACCCGATCTGAACTTCGATAATCCACGAGTATTGCGGGCCGTCTTCGAC
>JAFAHQ010000027.1 GCA_019237135.1 Alphaproteobacteria bacterium | reverse complement strand
TCGATCTTGTGCCCGGCGCCGCGGATTCTTCCGAGTTTCAGGGGCGGGCAGCATGAGAGCGCTTCCTCGGACGATCGGCCCTCTGCATTTCGTTGGCGTCGGCGGGATCGGGATGAGCGGCATCGCCGAGGTATTGCACAATCTCGGATATAAGGTTCAAGGCAGCGATCTTGCGAATGGCGCCAATGTGCGGCGGCTGGTGGATCTCGGTATTCCGGTAGCAATAGGGCATGACGCCGCAAATTTGGGTGCTGCCGAGGTCGTAGTGACCTCCTCCGCCGTCAAATCCGACAATCCGGAGGTCGTAGCAGCACGGGTTCGCCGGCTAGCGGTGGTGCGTCGCGCCGAAATGCTCGCAGAGCTGATGCGGCTCAAATGGTCACTGGCGGTCGCCGGGACCCACGGTAAGACGACAACGACTTCGATGATAGGTACGCTGTTCGAGATGGCGCAGCTCGACCCGACCGTGATCAACGGCGGCATCATCAACGCTTACGGCACTAACACCCGCTTGGGAGCGGGCGACTGGATGGTGGTCGAGGCCGACGAGAGCGACGGCACCTTCACCCGGCTGCCAGTGACGATCGCGATTGTCACCAACATCGATCCCGAGCACCTCGATTTCTACGGCAGCTTCGATGCGCTGCGTCAAGCGTTCGAGACTTTCGTCGGTAACATTCCGTTCTACGGCTTTGCGGCGTTGTGCATTGATCATCCCGTCGTGCAGGGGATGATCCCACGGCTGTCGGACCGCCGCGTGCTGACGTACGGCTTCAGCCCTCAGGCCGATATCCGCGCCGTCGACGTCCGGCTTGGATACGACGGCGCCCGGTTTAACGCTATCGTGTCTGACGCGTTTTCAGATCGAGGGCGCACGATCACTGAGCTGTTCCTGCCGATGTTCGGGCAGCACAACGTGCAGAATTCGCTTGCGGCGGTCGCCGTCGCCGAAGCGATGGGGCTCGGCGACGAGGCGTTGCGGGTCGCGCTGGGCAGCTTCCGGGGAGTCAAGCGGCGCTTCACCAAGACCGGCGAGTGGAACGGGGTGACCGTGATCGACGATTACGGACATCACCCGGTCGAGATAGCAGCGGTGCTGAAGGCAGCTCGCGCGATTGTCGAGGGCAAGGTGATCGCGGTCGTTCAGCCACATCGGTTTACCCGCGTGTCGCATCTTTTCGACGGGTTTTGCACCTGCTTTAACGACGCCGACATTGTGCTGGTCGCAGATGTCTACGCGGCGGGGGAAACCCCGATCGAAGGGGTTACCCGGGAGGCTATCGTCGCCGGTCTGATCGAGCACGGCCACCGCAACGTGCGTGCCCTTAATAGCCCGCGGGATCTTGCCCCGCTTGTTAGGGAGTTAGGGAAGCCAGGCGACATGGTCGTCTGCCTCGGGGCAGGCTCGATTACCAGCTGGGCGAATAGCCTGCCGGATGAACTCGCTTGCTCGCAGTCCCCGAGCCACCTCACGTGACCGAGCGACGCGAAGACGCGATGCTGGCAAAGCTTCCTCCGGTGCGCGGTAAGTTGACCGCGAATGCGCCGATCGGCAGACAGACCTGGTTCGGCGTCGGCGGTCCGGCGGAAGTAATGTTTCGGCCTGCAGACGCTCAGGATCTCGCCGCCTTTCTCGCGGCGTTGCCGGCGGAAATTCCGGTGACAGTAATCGGGGTTGGCTCGAATTTGCTGGTGCGCGATGGCGGCGTTTCCGGTGTCACAATCCGCCTTGGCCGCGGCTTTTCAAACATTGCCATTGGACACGGGAAGGTTTGTGTCGGGGCGGGCGCACTAGACCGTATTGTCGCCCTCACCGCGGCCGAGAGGGGGCTCAGCGGGCTCGAATTCCTGTCCGGGATTCCTGGTACGATCGGCGGAAGTTTGCGGATGAACGCGGGCGCTTATGGCACGGACATCAAGGAAGTCCTCGCCTCGGCGACAGCGCTCGACCGCAGTGGACACAGCCATGCGATCGACGGTGCTTCGATGAAGCTTTCCTATCGTCGTTGCGGGGTCGACCCTGGATGGATCTTCCTCGAAGCCCGATTGCGCGGCATCGCCTGCGATCCCAGGGAAATCGCCAAACGGCTGAGGGCGATTCGTGAAACTCGCGAAGCCACTCAGCCGGTGCATGCCCGCACCTCAGGCTCGACTTTTGCAAACCCGCCTGGTGAGGCGGCATGGCGGCTGATTGATGCGGCCGGGTGCCGCGGTTTGATACGAGGCGGCGCGATGGTCTCGCGGAAGCACGCCAACTTCCTGATCAATACCGGGAGCGCCACTGCTGCCGATATAGAGGGTCTTGGCGAGGAGGTCCGACGCCGCGTCTACGAGATGACCGGTATCGTGCTCGAGTGGGAAATCCGCCGTATCGGCTTTCCGGCTCCAGGTTTCGGGACAGTCGTTCAAGACGGCCGGGGCGTATTATTTGGCACTTCTGGCGGTTCCGCGGAGCAGGGCCCCTCCTCCCACTTTCCGCATGAGGGCTGAGGTAATAAGCGTCATGACAATCACCTAATCGCGGGGTGGGCGCTGTGACAAAAACCGTGGCCATGCTCATGGGGGGGTGGTCGCCGGAACGCGAGGTTTCATTGTCGAGCGGGTACGAGTGCGCCAAAGCGCTGGCAGACCGCGGCTACAAGGTACGAGTGATCGATGTCGGGCGCGATGTACCGGCATTGCTGCGCGCACTTGATCCTCGCCCTGACGTAATCTTCAATGCCTTGCACGGGATGGGCGGTGAAGATGGTACGATCCAAGGCGTCTTCGAAATGCTCGGTGTTCCGTACACCCACTCTGGCGTCCTTGCCTCGGCGGTAGCGATGCACAAGCCGACCGCAAAGGCGATCTTTCGCGGCGGAGGCCTGCCCGTTGCCGAAGGCGTAGTTGTATGTCCTGAGCAACTTGCCTTGCATGATCCGATGCCGGCCCCTTTTGTCGTCAAACCCACCAACCAGGGTTCAAGCATCGGGACTCGCATCGTGCGGATCAACGACAATTCCTGGCGCGAAGAGGTGACGAATTGGTGCTTTGGCAGCGAGGTGCTGGTCGAGCGCTTTGTGCCCGGGCGCGAGCTCACAGTCGCGGTCATGGGTGATCGCCCGCTCGGCGTCTGCGAAATCGTTCCGCGTGGCAGCTTCTATGACTACACGGCAAAATATTCGGTAGGCGGATCCGATCACTTGACGCCCGCCCCCATCCCTGCGGAAGCGTACGAGCGCGCTCTCGACATTGCCTTGCGCGCCCACCGGATGCTCGGGTGCCGGGGTGTCAGTCGGGCCGATCTGCGTTACGACGATACCGCGGCGCAGCCGGGCGAGCTCTATCTGCTGGAGGTGAACACACAGCCCGGAATGACACCTACTTCGCTCGTCCCCGACATTGCCCGTCATGCCGGCATAAGTTTCGACGAACTGGTCGTATGGATCTTAGAGAACGCGGCGTGCAACGGATAAGGGGAGCAACAGCGCGGCGGGCGCGCCGCCGGATCATCGTGCGCGGCCTCTACCGCATCGGAAGGTGGATTGGTGTCCCGGTGCTGATTTCTGGGGGCGTTTACGGTGCGGTTCAACTGAGCAGTACCCCGCTCGGGCAATCGCTGTTGCGGGGCGCGGCCGAAGAGATCGTGCAAGGTACGGGACTGCTTGGCTTGACGGTTGCTGACATCAAGGTCGAAGGACGCGAGACGACCGATCGAGAAACTATCTTGGCTGCACTGGCCGCGGGGCCCGGTACTCCGATCCTCGCGGTAAACCTAACACGCGCCAAAGACCAGCTCGAAGCCCTTCCCTGGGTGCGCACCGCGATGGTCGAACGCCGCCTGCCGGGCACGCTCTGTGTACGTCTAGTCGAGCGCAAGCCGCTGGCGCTCTGGCAGCACGGCGGCAAGCTTGAACTGATCGATCGTGGCGGCGACGTCATCCCGGTGGTCCCGCTCGACCGATTCGCCAAGTTGCCGTTAGTCGTCGGCGAGGGGGCTGCGAGCCACGCAGCAGAGCTTCTTGAGATGCTCGCAAGCGACCCCGACCTCGCGTCGCGCGTTACCGCCGCGATCCGCGTCGGCGACCGTCGGTGGAACTTGCGGATCGATAATACGATCGACGTGCTGCTCCCCGCGGACGAAGCGGTAAGCGCGTGGTCGCAGCTCGCCCGACTGGAGCGATCGAGCGCCATCTTGAAACGGGACGTGCTGACCATCGATCTACGGCTCCCCGACCGACTCGTTCTGCGGGTAAGCCCCGAGCCCGCGATATCGAAAAGAACGCACCCACCTGCGAAGAATACATGACCGCGATGGACGAGGCCCCGTCGTGCGCCCAAGATCAACTGATGGCAGCGACTACAGAAAACGGCGGGAAGACACAGCTGCGGCGACCGTCGATGCGTCAGCGCGGCAGCCTGATTGCTGCTCTCGATATCGGTACAACGAAAATTTGCTGCTTCATCGCGCGGGTCGGAACCGATAAGCCCCGGGTGCTCGGCATCGGCCATCAGATCTCTCGCGGAGTGCGCAACGGGACGATCGTCGATCTTGAATCAGCGGGCGCCTCCATCGTCAATGCGGTGCACGCCGCCGAGGAAATGGCGGGCGAGACGATCCAACGAGTTGTAACGAACCTGTCGGGCGGGTTCTTCGCCTCGCGCATTGTCAAGGCCGAGATCAGCATCACAGGGCGGGAGATCACGGATACGGAGGTGCAGCGGGTACTTGAGCAGGGCTACCTGATAGGCGAGCCGGGCGATCAACAGGTTGTCCACTCGGTGCCCGTCGGGTTTTCGATCGATGATAGTCGGGGCATCCGCGACCCGCGCGGCATGGTTGGTGAGCGTCTCGGTGTCAACATGCACGTGGTGACCGCGAGCACGGCCAGCGTGCGCAATCACGGTTCGGCGGTCGGACGCTCGCACCTCGACCTTGAGGCCCTCGTCGTCAGCCCTTACGCGGCGGGGCTCTCCTGTCTCGTCGAGGACGAGATCGCACTCGGCGTGACAGTCATTGACATGGGTGGCGGAACAACGACGATCGGGGTGTTCTTCGACGGCAATATGATCCATGCCGACTACGTGCCCATCGGCGGCTGTCACGTAACAAACGACATAGCTCGCGGGCTGTCGACCCCGGTGGCCCACGCCGAACGCATGAAGGCGCTATTCGGCAGCGCTATTTCCTCGAGCACCGACGAGCGCGAGACGATCGCTGTCCCGCAAGTGGGCGAAGAGGACGAGCGTCAGGTTAATCACGTGCCGAGATCTTTGCTTGTCGGGATCATTGCGCCTCGCATCGAGGAGACCTTTGAGCTGGTGCGCAATCGTCTTGAGGCCAGCGGGTTCGACAAATTCGCGGGCCGACGGGTGGTACTGACCGGTGGGGCGTGTCAGCTGCATGGGGTACGTGAGTTTGCCGGACTGCTTCTCGACAAGCAGATTAGGGTCGGCCGGCCACAGCGGGTTACGGGCTTGGCCGAAGCGACCGGCGGCCCGGCATTTTCGACAACCGTGGGGCTCCTGCATTTTGCATTGTCGGAACGCGTCGAGGTGGCACGCGGAGGGCGCAGCCCTTCGCGGGCGCCCAACTGGCTCTTCGGTCGCTTGGGTCACTGGCTGCGAGAGAACTTTTGAGGCAAATTCGGCGTTATTGCTCGCGCGGCCAAGAGTGGGCCAGCGAGGGGGGAGCCCGGACCGGACCGGGTATCATGAGCTGCTTTGCAGCAGAGGGGACCGCATGATCAATCTGAGCATCCCGAGAGACGAGCAGGAGATGAAACCCCGCATCACCGTTGTGGGGGTTGGGGGCGCCGGGGGAAACGCCGTCAACAACATGATTCGATCGAATCTGGTGGGATGCGAGTTTGTTGCCTGTAACACCGATGCTCAAGCGCTGCAGCAATCCACCGCGTCTCGCAAGATCCAACTCGGGATCGGTGTCACTCGGGGCCTCGGTGCCGGCTCGCGGCCTGATGTCGGCCGTGCTGCCGCAGAGGAGGCTCTCGACGAGATCCTCGAGGCGATGCAGGGTTCCAATATGGTGTTTATCACCGCCGGCATGGGTGGCGGCACCGGCACGGGTGGCGCGCCGGTGATAGCGCGCATCGCTCGTGAGTCGGGGATCCTGACCGTCGGCGTGGTAACCAAGCCCTTTCACTTTGAGGGCAGCCATCGCATGAGCATCGCCGAACTCGGCATCGAGGAGCTGCAGAAGTTTGTTGATACGCTGATTATCATCCCCAATCAGAACTTGTTCCGAGTGGCGAACGAAAGGACGACCTTTGCCGACGCCTTCAAGATGGCGGACGACGTCCTTCATTCCGGCGTGCGCGGTGTCACCGACCTGATGGTCATGCCCGGATTGATCAACCTTGACTTCGCCGACATCCGCACCGTCATGGCCGAGATGGGGAAGGCGATGATGGGCACCGGCGAAGCCGAGGGCGAACGCCGAGCGATCGACGCTGCCGAAGCGGCGATCTCAAACCCGCTGCTCGAGGATGTGTCGATGAAGGGCGCAAAAGGGGTCCTAATCAACATCTCCGGGGGCCTTGACATGACGTTGTTCGAGGTCGATGAGGCGGCGAATCGAATCCGCGAGGAAGTCGATCCCGACGCCAACATCATTTTCGGATCGACCTTCGATGAGCGACTGTCGGGCAAGATGCGCATATCGGTTGTCGCCACTGGAATTGACGCGGAAGAGGGCTCTCAGGTCCGACCGATGATCAACCTAGTCAGCAGCCGCGATGCCGTGCCCGCTGCGGCTTTGCGCGAGGCTACAGCAGGGGTCTACATTCAGCCCCTACTCACCCAGAATGCAGCGCAGTCACTGTCCGATGGTGTACGGGAGTCGCCGCGTATGGAGCCCTTGCGCGCGGAGCACGACGGCGAACCACTACCGCAGGCGGCGGAGGCAGCTGAGAACGCGGCTATGCGTGGCGACTCTTTTATTGTTCCGAAGCCTGTCGAAGCCGGACTCACCCGCTCGGTTCCGTTGACTCAACCGGCGGTTCCGCCAGCTTCGGCGGTCAAGGACCCCCCGCCAAAACCGAAGGGGCGGGTGCCCAGCCTTATCGAACGGGTGACCGGAGTGGGCCGGGCCCGCATCGCGACGCCGGAACCGCCACCGCGTCCGGCTCCCCAATCTGCAAAGCAGGTCACGCAGCCGCGGCTGACCCCGCTCGAGCCGGACGAGCGGCCGGGCTTAAGCCGGGAGGAAGATCTGCTCGACATCCCAGCCTTCCTGCGCCGTCAAGCAAATTAAAACCGGCACCGAAGTGCCTCTCGCGGCCTCGCTCTGTCTGGCGGGCGTAAACTGCGGATTGACGAGGAGGTGCAGCAACGTGCCAATCCCGAAGCGACATGTTGCTAATACGTAACAATCTGAAATAAAGAGTGATTTGAGACGGTGGGGAGGCACCGGTTAGTTTTGTGTCCTAGGGGTTTGGTTTTCGAAAAGTCTGTCGCATGTTGGGGGATATGACGACAGCGTCGCAACGGACGCTGAAGACGCGGATCGGTTGCCGGGGGGTTGGTCTTCATTCCGGTCAAAAAGTAACAATGAGACTGCTCCCGGCCGTGCCGGACACGGGAATCGTGTTTCGCCGTACGGATGCCGGGGCAGAGATTCCGGCGAGCTGGGCCAACACGATCGAATCGCCACGCTGCACGGTGCTGTCAAACGGCGAAGGGATCACCGTCGGCACGGTCGAGCACCTGATGGCTGCACTGGCCGGCGCCGAAATCGACAACGCCATCGTCGAACTGGACGGTCCGGAAGTGCCGATCATGGACGGCAGTTCTGCGCCCTTCCTCTTCCTTATCGAGTGTGCCGGGCTCGTCGAGCAGGACGCTGCGCGGCGCGCGATAAAAGTGCTCAAACCGGTGAGCGTTATCGAGGAGGGTGCGACGGCCGCCTTGTTGCCCGATCACGGCTTTTCGATGAGCTTTGAAATCAGTTTCGCCAATCCGCTGATTAGCCGACAAGATATTTGTGTGGTGTTCGATGCGGCGACGTTCAAAGCGGAGCTTAGCCGAGCGCGCACTTTTGGCCTCCTCGACGAAGTGGACCGTTTGCGGTCAGCGGGCTTCGGTCGCGGTGGGTCTCTCGACAATGTGGTCGTGGTCAGCGGCGATCATGTATTGAATGCTGGCGGCTTGCGCTATGCCGATGAGTTCGTCCGCCACAAGCTGCTCGACGCGTTCGGCGATCTCTACCTTGCCGGAGGCCCGATTATCGGACGATTTTGCGGCGTGCGCTCGGGTCATGCACATACGAGGCATTTGCTCGCCGCCCTGTTTGCCGACGCTGACGCTTGGCGTTACACCAGCCAGGGTCGAGCCACGGATTTTAGTGCGCTTGATCCGCCGAGCGAAATGCGCCTCTCTGGGGTATAATTCGGGCTTTGGCTTATCTGCTGTGCACACGACCTGTGCTATAAGCGGGACCTGACCTCCCGTTACCGGGCTTATAGATGGGTCCCTTGTCACTTCTTCGGTGGCTTGGTGTAGCCGCCTTGATGTCTGTTCTCGCCGCCTGTGGGAGCTCAAAGAAGGACGTCTATGTCGAAAAACCGGTCGACGATCTTTACAATAAAGCCATGGACGAGATGGTCGAAGAACGCTACGCCGCGGCCGCCAAGACCTTTGACGAAGTCGAGAGCCAGCATCCCTACTCGGTCTGGGCTACCAAAGGCCAGATTATGGCAGCCTATGCCGAATATGAGGCGGGAAATTATGGCGAGGCAGTTATCGCTGCGGATCGTTTTATTCAGCTCCATCCGGGTCACCGTGACGTTGCTTACGCCTATTATTTGAAGGCGATCTCCTATTATGTCCAAATCACCGATGTTGGCCGCGACCAGAAGATTACAGATCAGGCCTTGAAGGCGCTCGATGATGTAGTGCGTCGTTTTCCAGACAGTAAATATGCGCGAGACGCCAAGCTTAAGCTTGATTTTACCCGCGACCACCTGGCTGGTAAGGAAATGGAAATTGGCCGTTACTACCTTAAACGCGGCCAATACCTGGCCGCGATGAACCGCTTCAAACGCGTTATCGACAATTATCAGACGACGACGCATGTACCCGAGGCGCTTGAGCGTCTTGTCGAATGCGACTTGGCGCTCGGTCTCACCGACGAAGCCAAGGCCAATGCTGCAGTCCTCGGGTACAACTACCCGGGGAGCGAGTGGTATGAGGACAGCTATGCCCTGATCACTGGGACCGGCAATCCGAGCCTACCCAAGGGAGGTTGGTTCGCCCGCAACCTAGGGAGTCTCTTCTGAACTGCTCGGTGCGGTCGCGTCCCGCAACATGAAAAATTGTTAATTTCAGGCGAACGGTCGGCTGGCGTATTCAGCGCGCCGTTAAGCGCCCTCGGTTCCTCTCGCGCCCGCCCTCTGTGCTGCGGCCGGGATTGGTATCTGCAACGAGTATTGGAGCGTATGAGGATGCTGTTGCGGCTTCTCGCGGTCTTGTCTCTCGTCATTGCGAGCACCGGGGCTGGCGCCGCTGAGAAACCGTCCGGAGTGACCGGACTCTATCTGACGACCCGATATCCGGCTCTGACCGTACGAGCGGGCGAGACCACTACGATTGATCTTTCGCTGCGCAACTTCAACCTGCCGCCGCAACAACTGGCACTGTCGGTGCCGCAGCTAGCGAACGGGTGGAAGGCAACGGTTCTTGGCGGAGGTCAACCGATCGAGTCGGCGATTGTTGCGCCGGATAGCGAGGAGAAGCTGCAGCTGCGCCTCGAACCCCCGTCGGGCACCGGACCCGGAAGTTACTCATTCCTCGTCGAAGCGCAGGGGGGCGGAAGCACACTGAAGCTCCCGATAACCGTCACGATTGGGCAGGAGCTGCCGGCCAAGCTCAAGCTCACCACAAACTTCCCGGCGCTGCGCGGGACCGCGACGACCTCCTTCAAATTCAAGGTCACGGTTGCCAACGACAGCGGGCGCGATGCGACGATCAATTTCAGCGCCGACGCGCCCAAAAACTTCCAAGTCACGTTTACCGAGGCCTATGGCACTCAGCAGCTCACCAGCATCCCGATAGAGGCCGGCAAGTCGAAGGACATCGAAGCCGCCGTTGCGATACCGCGCGATACGCCGGCCGGCGAATACAAGCTCGCGCTGCATGCCAAGAGCGAGGCCGCGTCTGCCGATCTCGACCTCAGCATTACCATCATCGGTCAAGCCCGTTTGGCGCTCGCCGGTGAAGGCGGCCGTCTCAGCGGCGATGCGACAGCTGGCCAGGACAGCCAATTGACCGTGATTGCCAAGAATGATGGGAGCGAAGCGGCGCGCGATATCGAATTCAGCGCGACGGCGCCGGAGGGCTGGAAGACGAACTTCGATCCCAAGGAGTTGCCCGAGCTCGACGCCGGAAAATCGCAGTCGATCAAGGTTACGTTGACGCCCGCTGCACGTGCCATCGCCGGGGATTATCAGACGACGATCCGTGCCAGCTCGGCCGGAGGGCTCTCCGAATCGGCGAATTTCCGCATCAGCGTCCTGACCTCCACGGTGTGGGGTGCTGTCGGCATCGGCGTTATTGCCGCCGCCCTGCTCGTCGTGGTCTTCGCGATCGCGCGATTTGGCAGGCGCTAGCGGGGGCGTCATGGCTGACGAGGTCGTCATCCGGGCCGCGGGGCTGACCAAGCGCTACGCCGCGACCCTTGCGGTCGATCACATCGACCTTGAGGTTCACTCCAGCGAGATCGTCGGTATTCTGGGGCCGAACGGATCAGGCAAGACGACGACGATCCTGATGCTGCTTGGGCTGACCGAGCCGACCGAGGGGCGCGCTGAGGTCGCCGGCTTCGACCCCTTGCGCGAGCCGCTCGAAGTCAAGCGCCGGGTCGGCTATCTGCCCGACTCGGTCGGCTTTTACGATGGCCTGTCGGCGCATGACAACCTCGCCTATACCGCGCGACTGGCTGGGATGTCCCGGCGCGAGATCGACGAGCGCTTTACCGAAGCGCTCGCCAGAGTCGGACTTTCCGAAGTGGGCCGGGAGCGGGTCGGGACGTTTTCGCGCGGTATGCGCCAACGGCTCGGCCTTGCCGAGATTCTGATGAAACATCCGAGCATCGCGATTCTCGACGAGCCGACCGCCACCTTGGATCCGCATTCGACGCAAGAATTTCTCGGCATGATCCGTGCGTTGAAGAACGACGGGACCGCCGTGCTGCTGTCGTCGCACCATCTCGATCAGGTTCAAACCGTGTGTGACCGGGTGGCGCTGTTCAATCAGGGACGGATCGCGCTGTCGGGCAGTGTGACCGATTTGGCGCGACAAGTGCTCGGCGGCGGCCATGTGATCGACATCGAGGTTCGCGGCGTCGGTGTTCGCGATCGCCTCGCCGGCATGTCGGGCGTGGTGCGGGTACAGGTGATGGGGCCGCAACTTTATCGGGTCGATTGTGAACGCGATCTGCGGCCCGAGATTGCCCGCCTTCTTGCTCCGTCATCTGAATTGACCGGGATTCGCTTTGCCGAGCCCAGCCTCAACGAGGTTTACAGCCGCTACTTCGACGAGGTCCGCCATGCGGCGTAGCGGGTCGCCCTTTATCGGGACGGGGATCGTCCTCGCCAAGGAGGCGGCGGATCAGCTAAGTGGAATTCGTATGGTTGTGATCGAAGCGCTGGTCTTCCTGATAGCGCTCGTTCTAGCCTGGTTTTCTACCGCGACAATCCGCGAGTCGATTGGCCAGAGCCCGTTTCTATTTCTTCGTTTGCTAACGATGGCGCCGGACCCGATTCCGTTTTCGTTCATTGACACGGTCGGGCTAGTGACGCCTGTTATCGCCATCGCCTTAGGCTTTGACGCGATCAACGCAGAGTTCAATCAGCGGACCTTGAGCCGGATCCTGGCACAGCCGATTTATCGCGACGCTCTGCTGCTTGGAAAATTCTTGGCTCGACTGCTCGCATTGGCCATCGCGCTGCTCTCGCTGTGGCTGCTGGTGTTGGGTGTGGGCTTCCTGCGCCTCGGGCTGCCGCCGAGCGGCGAGGAGCTGGTCCGGATGTTGGGCTTTCTTGTCGCGACCATCGCTTATGGGGGCGTGTGGCTGGCGGTCGCGTTTTTGTTCTCGATCCTGTTTCGAGCGCCGGCGACGGCGGCGCTCGCGGCGTTGGGCCTCTGGCTCGTCTTCTCGTTTTTCTGGTCACTGGTCATCAAACCGCTCGCAGCGACCCTGATCGCCGGACCGCCGGAGGACATCTTCGGCCCCAACCTTGCCTACATTCAGACCTCGCAGGCGCTCGATCGGATTTCGCCGAACACGCTTTATGCCGAGATCGCGCTGGCCCTGCTGCAACCAGCAACGCGTACGCTCGGTCCAGTGTTCATCAGCCAGCTCCGCGGCGCGCTGCTCGGCGCGCCGTTGCCGGCCTCACAGAGCTTCATCCTGGTCTGGCCGCAGCTCACCGGGCTGATCGCCGCGATGATCCTGATCTTCGCGGCCGGCTACGTCGTCTTCCAGCGCCAGGAAATCCGTGCATGACCGAGGCGGCGTCCAGGCGTTGATTCCCGAGGTAATCAGCGCATAGTGGAGGCAAGATAGCGGCTAGGGGATTCCTCGACATGCTTCCGGCACCCGGCTTTCATCACCTGCATCTGAACTCGGTCGATCCACAGCGCGCGATCGACTTTTACCTCCGGCAGTTCCAGAGCACGGCGAAGGGCAGCTGGGGCGGCTTTCCTGCGCTCAAATCTCCCAACAACGTTCTCGTGCTGTTCACCAAGGTCGATGCATCGCCGCCCACTGAGCCGCAGAGCGCTATCTGGCATTTCGGCTGGCACGTCGCCGACGCGCGCCATAGCCTCGAAACCTACAGACAGCGGTCCGAGGTCGAGCTCTTGCCCCTTTACACGACCGACGAAGGCGGCTCGGTGCTGATCAGCAGCGATACCTGGCCAAGCGTCGGCGGCGTGCTCGGCCTGACCAAGGCGCAAATCGTCGACGCCAAGGCCAAAGGCGTCCGACCGGCCGGCGGGGGCGGCTTCGCCTACATGAAAGGGCCGGACAACGCCCTTGTCGAGTACGCGGGAAATCACCCGGCCGAGCGCTTCAACCACGTGCACCTCTGTCAGGAGGACCCGATCGGTGCCCTTCGTTGGTATCAAGAGCATCTGAACGCGCCGCTGCGGCCGGGCTATGCGTTGGCGGCGGCCGATGGCGACCTGACGCGCGGACCCGATCGCACTTGGCCGGCGCTCAATCGCGAAGGGATGTTCCGCACGCCACGCGCCGGCGTGGAGTTCGGCGACATAGTGCTGACCTGGTACGCCAACCAGGGCAAGACACCGTTGGTCAGCTCGCGCGGACAGTTGCAGGACCACATCGCGCTGAAGGTGCTCGATCTCGACGCCTGGGTGGAGAAGCTGCGGGGCGAGGGGGTGGTTTTTCTCGAGCAGCCCTATCGGCTGGGTGAGACGCGGGCAGCGATGGTCGAAGGGCCCAGTAAGGAGGCGCTGGAACTGGTGGAGGCGCGGTGATTACGGTAGCGCAAAGCCCGGCAGCCGCAACGCCTTCTGGTCAAAGGTCACGGTAACCGAGCAACCTGCGCGTTCGCCAAGCGCGCCAATGAGCGCATCGGCGAAGGAACCGCGCCCCTCCTTCAATGCGATCATCGCGGTGAAAACTTCCTGCTCGTCCTCGACAACCACTTCGACGGTTCCTAGCAGCTGCTCGATTGTGTCCGCTATTTTGGCGGCGGCGAAGCCATAGGAACGTTCAAGCACCCAAGCCATTTCCGCCATCGCCACGATGCTGAGAAATCCAGGATTGTCCTCGCTTAGGCGCTGCTCGATGAGTTCTGTCGCCCGGCGTGACTGACTAGGATCGTCCTGTGTCAGGTAGCGGACCAGGATGTTTGTGTCTAATCCGATCATTTCTCTTTGCGGCGCCGCGCATTTCCGGCGACGCCGCTGGAAACCGCCTCTTCCATCGCTTTGAGGGTCACAGGCTTTGGCCGTGTCTGCCGCAGGATACCCCGCAACCGTGACAGCGGAAGTTTCGGGAGCAACACAACACTACCGTCCGGATGGACGAAGAATTTCACTCGATCGCCAGGCCGGAGCCCAAGATGCTCGC
>JAFAHQ010000320.1 GCA_019237135.1 Alphaproteobacteria bacterium | reverse complement strand
GTTGCGTCGGAAGGACGCGCTCGGCGCCGTCTCCTATTACGATTCTCTCAGGGTCAACCTCGGACTATTTCAGCCGGACCTCAACGTCCTGTGGGACCTGGGCCCCCACGACTTTTCGATCATGGATCATCTCATCGACGAGGATCCGCTTCATGTCGAAGCGACGGGTTATTGCCACGTAAACCCTCAGTTGCCCGACATCGTTTACGTGACCGTGCATTTCGCTTCCCGCACCATCGCCCATTTCAATCTCAGCTGGATGTCGCCGGTCAAGGTCCGCCGGATCGCTATCGGCGGCAGTAAACGAATGGTCGTCTGGGACGATCTGAACCGCGAGGAAAAGCTCAAGATCTACGACAGCGGGATCTCGTTCCAGCATGAAGAACAACGTACTCATATCATGCCCAGCTACCGGGTCGGTGATATCTACTCGCCGCGTATCTCCGACTGCGAGCCGTTGGCCAAAGTGGTGGCCCATTTCGGCAGTGTGATCGCTGGTCGCGAGCCGTCGATTATGGATGGGCGCAAGGGGCTGCGGATCGTCAATATGCTCGAGCAAGCCCAGTCGTCGCTCGATGCGAGTCTGCGCACCACGTCGGCGATGAGGCGAGCAGCCCAATGATGCGCCGTTGCCTGGTCACCGGGGGGGCGGGCTTCATCGGCAGCCACCTCGTAGACCATCTCGTGGCGGAGAATTGGCCGGTGACGGTTCTCGACGACCTGTCCACGGGCAAGCTCGGAAATCTGAGCGAAGCGCAGAGCCGTGGCAACGTGCGAATCGTACAAGGCTCAGTTCTCGACCGTCGGGCGATCGAGGCAGCCGCAGAAGAATGCGATGTGGTCTTCCACTTGGCCGTGCAATGCGTGCGCCGCTCGCTGAGCAAGCCATTGGCTAACCACGATGTCAACGCCACCGGAACCCTGAACGTTTTGGAAGTTGCTCGGCGCCGCGGAGTCCGGCGCTTCATTTATTGCTCGTCGTCGGAAGTCTATGGCAATTCCGGTGACGGGCGCCTCGACGAAGCTACCACCGTTTGCGAACCAGCCACGGTTTATGGTGCCGCCAAGCTTGCCGGCGAGCATTATGCCAAGGCCTATTGGCAGACTTACGGGTTGCCGACGATTGTTGTCAGACCGTTTAACACCTACGGCCCGCGGGAGCATACGACAGGAGAATTAGCGGAGGTGATCCCCCGTTTCGTGATCCGCGTGCTAAATGGGCTGCCGCCAGTGATCTTCGGAACGGGCGAAAACCGCCGCGACTTCACCTATGTGACGGAAACCGCACGCGGCATCACCCTCGCCGCAAACTGTGACGCGCTCATCGGCCGGGTCGTCAATATAGCTTACGGCAAGATGATTAGTGTGCGGCAAGTGGCCGACGCGATAGCTCGACTGTGCGGAAGAGCCGACATTGCCCCGATGTTCATCGAGCCGCGGCCCGGTGACGTCCGAACCCTGTGGGCGGATACACGCCTCGCGCACGACACGCTCTCTTTCGTGGCCGAGATAGATCTCGACCAAGGGTTACGTCGCTATATCGACTGGTTCCTTACCGTTCATCCCGACCCCGCCGATCTTCTGGAGGACGACATACGCAATTGGCGCCTCCCCGTGGATTGCGAGGCGTTGCCGCTGCCGGAAGGCAGGTGAGGGTGAGCGAGGCCATCGCCTTCAGCCGTCCTTCCTTTGGTGAAGCCGAAGCCGAAGCCGCGGCAGCAGTCGTCCGCAGCGGCTGGGTGGTGGGTGGACCGCGCTTGGCCGAATTCGAGCGACGCTTTGCGGTGCGGTGCGGTGCCGACTACGCCGTCGGGGTCTCGAGTTGGACGACTGGGGCCTTCCTCGTACTGCATGCGTGGGGTATTGGCCCGGGCGACGAGGTGGTTGTCCCGTCGCTGACGTTCATCGCTTCCGTCAACGTCATCCGCCATGTCGGCGCTACACCGGTCTTCGCCGAGATCGACCCTGCTACCTACAATATCGATCCCGCCGATGTCGCCCGCCGGATCACCCGCCGGACGCGGGTGATCATGCCGGTCGATCAGCTCGGGCTCCCGTGCGACATCGACGCGATCGGCAGTTTGGCCCGCCGGCACGGACTGCGGGTGCTGGATGATGCCGCCTGTGCCTTCGGCAGCCGCAGCAACGACCGGCCGGTCGGCGCGTTGGCCGACGTGACCGTCTTCAGTCTGCATGCGCGAAAGGTCGTCAGCACCGCCGAAGGGGGCATGATCACCACCGACGACGCCGACTTGGCCGAACGGCTCCGTCAGCTGCGTCACCATGGCATGTCTTTGTCCGACTATGACCGGCATAGAGGGCCGCCAACCCGGTTCGAGAGCTACCCCGAGATCGGCTACAACCACCGCATCACCGATATTCAGGCTGCCATCGGCCTCGTCCAGCTCGAGCGACTGGACGACATGCTCGAACGACGACGTGCCGTGGCCGCGCGCTATAGCGCCTATCTTTCCAGCCATCCGGTGTTTATCGCTCCGCATGTCCCAGCGGGGTTGCGGCCAAATTGGCAGAGCTATCAGCTCCGGCTGCGCGAAGACAGCGGCTGGGGCCGCAACGCGGTGATGGGCCGCCTATTCGAAATGGGAGTCCCGACACGTCGGGGCGTCATGGCCTCTCATCTGGAACCGCCTTATCGGCGGGACGCGGCTACTTTACCGTGGACCGAAAGCACTGCGGCGTCGACGTTGCAACTGCCGATGCACCCG
>JAFAHQ010000260.1 GCA_019237135.1 Alphaproteobacteria bacterium | reverse complement strand
CCTCGGTCTGCCGTCGCTTCAACTGGCGTGTGGCGACAGCCTGGTCCGCTGCGGCGCTGAATCAGGGTCGGCTCCTGATGACTTTGGCATGCATGCTTCTAATAATGCTAACGTCATGCCCTTCCAACGAGTCCCTGATTGCACGATATCCAACCGACACTGCAGTACTGGAGATCGCGAAGTCGAGCTCGGCGAGCATCAACGTTGGTCGCTGCGCTCGCGCCCCCTAGCTCTCGATCATCGCAACGGTGCGCTTCTGGCCGTGCTATATGAGCGTTAGGTTTACACTCGGTTGGCTGAGTGGGCCAGAAGCTCGGCTACTGCGACCGAAACAATCCACCGCGGCAAGGCGCCGCCTTCCATACAGCAGGACGAAGCTGCGTTATCGAGTACCGGTGGAGGGGTCTTGGTCCCGGCTGTGCGTCCACTCGCAAGCGGTAATTGCCGCGCGTCAAGCCCCTGCCGACAATCCGCGCTCGAGCACGCTCGACAGGCGACGCGCGAACGCTGCGGCATCGGGGAGCTGTTCGCCCTCGATGATCCGCGCCTGATCGAGAAGAAGCCAGGCAAATTCCGAAAGCTGGTCCGAGGCGCCAGCCTCACCGACCGTCGCGGCGAGGCGCTCGATTAGCTTATGACGTGGGTTTATCTCCAGGATGCGTTTGGACATCGTATCGAGCTGACGGTGTTGTTTCAGAAGCCGTTCGAAATGCATGTCCATGTCGCCTTCGTCGGCGACAAGGCAGACGGCGCTGTCGGTCAGACGGTCAGAACTGCGGACGTCCTTGACCGCATCGCCGAGCGCGAGCTTGAAGATCGCGATCAGGCTTGCCAGCTTGGCCGGCGGTTCGAGTTTCTCGTCCTTGCGATCTTCGGGCGGCGTAATCTTGTCGAGGTCCACACCGCCGCGCGTCGCTGATTTGAACGGCTTGTCCTTATAGGAGCCGATCGCCGGCACCCAGAACTCATCGATCGGGTCGGTCATCAGCAGCACCTCGACGCCTCGGGCGCGGAATCCCTCGAGCTGTGGACTCCGCTTGATGACATCGAGGCTGTCGCCGGTGATAGTGTAGATCGCTTCCTGCCCGGGCTTCATCTCTGCGACATATTCGTCAAGTGATACGAGACCGTCACGCGCGGTCGAGCGGAAGCGGGTCAGCGCGAGCAATTCCTCCCTGTGCTCACGGTCCTCATAGAGACCCTCCTTCAGGACCGCGCCAAAATTATCCCAGAACTTGATGTATTCCTCAGGCGCCTCGTTCGCCTTCTTGCCAAATTCTGTCAATGTTCTCTTGGTCAACTGCTGGCGGATACGCACCACCATCGGGTTTGATTGCAACATCTCGCGGCTGATATTGAGAGGCAGATCTTCGCTATCAACCACGCCGCGTAGAAAGCGCAAATACGCGGGCAAAAGGTTGGTCCCCTCGTCGGTGATAAACACCCGCCGTACATAGAGCTTGACTCGGCTCTTTCGCTCCGGGTCGAACAAATCGAACGGTTTAGCCGATGGAACAAAGAGAAGGCTGGTGTATTCGAGAACCCCTTCCGCCCTTGCATGCAGGGTCAGCCACGGGTCGTCGAAGCTGTGGCCGACGTGGTGATAGAACTCTTTGTACTGCTCCTCAGTGATTTCAGATTTCTGGCGCGTCCATAAGGCCGAGGCGGTGTTGATCGTCTCTTCCTTGCCGTCGTCTCGGAGCACGATCGGCAGTCCGATATGGTCGGAATAAGTACTGACGATCCTGCGCAGTCGCGACGCTTCCAGATATTCTTTCTCATCGTCGCGCAGGTGCACGACGATCGTGGCCCCCCGTGCTGCCTCGGGCAGGGGTTCGATCGTAAACTCACCCTTGCCGTCGGAAACCCAACGCCAACCTTCACTGTCGCCGGCTTTACGGCTCTTCACTTCGACCCTCTCGGCCACCATGAACGCCGAGTAGAAACCGACGCCAAATTGGCCGATTAGGCTCATATCCTTGCGCGCATCGCCTGACAGCTGGCTAACAAACGCGGCGGTGCCTGAGCGGGCGATGGTGCCGAGATTTTCGATCAGTTCCTCTCGGTTCATCCCGATGCCGTTATCGGCCACCGTCAAGGTTCGAGCCGATTTGTCGGGGGTCAATACGACGCGGTAGCTCGTATCGCCTTCAGCGAGTGCCGGCTCGGTTAAGGCAGCATAGCGCAACCGGTCACACGCATCCGATGCGTTCGAAATAAGCTCGCGAAGAAAGATCTCCTTTTGGCTGTACAGCGAGTGCGCAACAATATCGAGTAGGCGGCTGACCTCCGCCTGGAAGCTTCTGGTTTCCTGGGTCATAGCCTGCCATCGCGGGTTGCCTGAAATGCGCCGAGGATATGTGGCGCAACGCCCGGGCGTGCAAGACCAACGGCCGCAGATCGAGGGCTACCTGGTGTCGGACAACAGGTTATCCTGGTCCGTATCGCATGCCTCGGCGCCACCGCTCGACAGTCTGCTCGATCTGCGAGCCGTCGCTATCTTTCGACCAGGCGCTCGTAAAAGATGCGGTCGCGCTTTTTGGGCGGCGATCCTCCGGCAACGGGCTGAAGCATATTCGCATCGGCATCGCGACACCTTCGCCGACGGCAATTGCCTCGCCGTTGCGCAACGCCGGCAGGAAATTCATCAATCCATGAGAGGCCTCAGGGACGGCACTGCGCACAATGTCCTGATCCTCGTGGCTGGTCATCCGAAAGGCGAACATCGTGTTGCACTCCGACAACAGACCTGGTGCTAGATCTGAAGGGCGCTGACTAACGACACAAAGCGAGACCCCATACTTGCGGCCTTCCTTCGCGATACGAAATAGCGCCCGCTTTGCCGCCTCGAAGCCGAGTTCTTTGTCGCGTGGTGCGTAACGGTGTGCCTCTTCGCAGATGATCGTGATCGGGACCGGGGTTTCGCTCCACATGGCAAAGTCAAAAGCGAGGCGGCACAAGACCGAAACCACGACATTCAACACTTCGGATGGAACACCAGAGAGGTCGAGGATGGTGATCGGCTTACCATTGACCGGAATCCGAAAGAGTTGAGCGAGAATATCTGACAACTCGTCGCGCAGACTTAGGCGGCTCCCAAATACAAATCCATAGCGAGCATCGCTCTGGAGAGAGAGGATCCGTCCCTTGACGGCTTGGTAGGCGGTGACGCTGTCGGGGCGGTTTAGGCTGCCCATTGCGGCATCGAGAAAACGCAGAGCGTCGGACATCCGATATGGAGTCGGCGTGTCTACTGTGCCGAACTTATCGAGGCCAACTTTAAGAAAATACGATTGCTTTCCGGCCAACACCGCTTCGCCGAGGATCTTCACCTGCTCGGGATCACGGTTCGGCCCAATAACAATCTCGACCAGTTCTTCGAAGTTGAATAACCAATATGGTAAATATAAACCGTCACCCGGACTGAGATTTGCGGCAAGTTCTTTAAATGCGCTCGAATATTCGTTATGCGGATCGAGCAACATCACATGGGCGTTCGGATTACGCTCGATGACGGCATTTAAGATCGTCGCAACGACGCAAGATTTACCCGACCCCGTAGTACCGACAATGCTGAAGTGCTTGCCCAACAACTCATCGGTCAGAATATAGGCAGGCACAATAGTGTCTTGATGGATCGTTCCGACCTGAGCGGTCGCGGCATTAGGGCGCGCATAAACCTTTGCTAGGTCAGTGCCAGAGGCGAGGTAGACGGGCTCATCCAACGCCGGATACGCCGATACTCCGCGTCGAAAAAAGCCGGTGTCGTCAGCACCTCGGATCTCACCGACTAGCTCAAGCTCGACGAGCCGCAAATCCTTCTCAGAGGGCTCGAGACTGGGCAAGGGAACCCTAAGACCCGTGATCATGCCATAAACGGTCGAGACGCGGCTGTGTAATTTGACCAAGGTTCCCATTTCGAGCGTCATCGTAGGGTCCCTCGTGCCGGTCGCGTCCCGCCTCTCGAGCAACACGATCGCTTGGGAGGGCGTTATGGCAATCACTCGCCCAACCCGCAGATCGACGCATTCAGAAACGCTGCCGGTCAT
The DNA here is from genome assembly GCA_019237135.1 of Alphaproteobacteria bacterium. Classification (GTDB taxonomy): domain Bacteria; phylum Pseudomonadota; class Alphaproteobacteria; order ATCC43930; family CGMCC-115725; genus AP-15. The sequence goes on along the minus strand of JAFAHQ010000260.1, from coordinate 4,716 downwards.
AGTTTTGCTTCTCCGGTACGATGCGACGACGGGCTTGCCCAAGCGCTCATCGTCGTCGAGGGCGGAGCGACTGCGTCACGACGTTGCGGGTGCAACACCGTGGATTCGCTCATGAGGCAATCGCAGGGCAACTGTCGTTCCCGCGCCGAGATCGCTGCTCAAGGTCAAATTGCCGCCATGCAACTCTATTAGCGCCCGGGCGATCGGCAGCCCCAGTCCGGTTCCTTCGTTCTCTTTGGTCAAGTGATCTGCGACTTGCTCGAAAGGGCTTAGTACTCGTTCCAAGTGCTCGGGCGGAATACCAATACCCGTGTCTTTAATCGAAATTACGAAATCTCCCCGGCTATCAAACCCCGAATCAATCAAGATGCGCCCCTGCGGTTCAGTAAATTTAACGCCATTGGACAATAGGTTAAGAATAATCTGTCTGAATTTAGTCTGGTCGACAGCGATGAGCGTCGATGCGTGAGCTAGTTCGCAATCGACGTAGATAGATTTCCTTTCGGCAATCGGCGCGATAGTGCGAACCGCCGACTGTATCAACTCGCCAACGGCGACGATCTGCTCATCGAGATCTACCCTTCCTGCTTGTATCCGCGCGAGATCGAGAAGACCGTTGATGATATTGAGAAGGAGTATGCCGGCATCATGAATGTATTCGGCGTACTGTGGATAGCGCTCCTTCGCCTGAATGGCGTCTAGCTTGATAATCTCTGAAAAGCCGATGATCGCATTGAGCGGCGTGCGGAGCTCGTGTGCCATGTTTGCAAGGAATCGGGTTTTCGCGAGATCCGCGGCCTTTGCTTCCAACATCGATTCATTTGCGTGCTGGGCGGCGGCATCCGCCTCCTGCTTAGCGGCAAGCAGTGCCAGACCCGTATACCTGGCCTCGAGCAAGGTCCCCAGCCGAGAGCAGTAGTTCTCGAGAAACGCTTCCGGCTTCCCTCGGTGAACGCTGACCATCCCGCTCGTCCTACGTCGCGGCATGGCATATTTGGCCGAAGCGGCAAACAATCAATTAACAGGCGCTGCCGGGAACGACGCAAACCTCCATCTCTGAGGTCGCCGCCTCGGTTTGTACTTGCTCTTTCGTCGTCTGGGCCTGATACCTTCCTCCCATGGCCAAGCTCAGCTCTGCTCCGCGGGTAATCGCGGTTCTCGGGCCGACCAATACCGGCAAGACCTACCTCGCGATCGATCGCATGCTCGGCCACCGCAGCGGCATCATCGGGTTCCCGCTGCGGCTGCTCGCACGAGAGAATTACGATCGGATCGCCAAACTACGAGGATCCCGCTCGGTCGCCCTAATCACCGGCGAGGAAAAGATCCTGCCGCCGAACCCGGCATATTTCGTCTGCACCGCCGAATCGATGCCGCTCGATCGCCAGGTCGATTTTCTTGCAGTCGATGAGGTCCAGCTCTGCGCCGATCCCGAGCGCGGCCACATCTTTACCGCACGCCTTCTCCACGCCCGCGGTCTTGCAGAGACGATGTTTCTCGGTGCCGACACGATCAAACCTTTGATGCGTCGGCTCATCCGCGATGTAGAATATGTAAGCCGGCCGCGCTTTTCGATACTCTCCTATACCGGCCACAAGAAGGTGACACGGTTACCGCCGCGCAGCGCCGTAGTTGCCTTTACAGTAGGGGACGTATTCTCCCTCGCCGAGTTTATTCGCCGCCAGCGAGGTGGAGCAGCGGTGGTTCTCGGCGCTCTGAGCCCGCGGGCGCGCAACGCACAGGTCGGCATGTTCCAAGCCGGGGAGGTCGATTATCTCGTCGCCACCGATGCGATCGGGATGGGGCTCAACATGGAGGTCGACCACGTTGCCTTCGCCAGAATCGGCAAGTTCGACGGCCGTGGTCTGCGTCGGCTTAATGCTGCCGAAATCGCCCAAATTGCGGGTCGTGCGGGGCGCCATATGAACGATGGCACCTTTGGGACTACCGCCGAGCAGGGGCCGCTGGATCCGGAGATCATCGGGGCGGTCGAGGCGCACCGGTTCGATCCGCTCACGCGGTTGAACTGGCGCAACACGCGGCTGCGTTTCGAGTCGATCGGCGCATTGCTGAAAAGCCTTGATGAGCGTCCGTCGATCCCCGGCCTGGTCCTGGCCCCCGAAGCCGACGATCATCGCGCCTTACAAGCGCTCGCTCGCAATCAGGAAGTCGTCGAGCTCGCGGTACATCCCGGCGCGGTGCGTCTGTTGTGGGAGGTGTGTCAAATCCCCGATTTTCGCAAGGCTCTGACTGACAGCCATACTCGACTGCTTGGTCATTGTTTTCGCCATCTCGCCAGCTCCGAGCAACGGCTCCCAACTGGCTGGATCGCCGGACAGATGGCAAATCTCGATCGCGTCGACGGCGACATCGACACGCTGATGGGGCGCATCGCGCACATTCGGACCTGGACCTACATCACTCACCGCGGTGACTGGGTCGATAACGCGACAGAGTGGCAGGAGCGCGCCCGCGGCATCGAGGATCGGCTCTCGGATGCGCTGCATGATCGCATTACGCAGCGCTTCGTCGATCGCCGCTCGGCCTTGCTGATCCGCCAGCTCTCATCCGAAGGCGAACCGCTGGCCTCGGTGTCGGACGCGGGGGAGGTTTTCGTCGAGGGGACCTATGTCGGTCGACTCGACGGATTGCACTTCGTACCCGACGCCGCCGACGGTACCGAGGCGCGGATGCTGGTGGCCGCTGCAAGCCGCGTGCTCCGGCAGGAAGTTGCCGCCCGCATCCGGCAGCTCACCGCGGATGCGGATGAAGCGTTCTCTATCGACCCAAGCGGTGTGCTGCGCTGGCATGGGAGCAGCCTCGCCAGATTGGTGGCAGGGAACCAAATGCTGACCCCGCAGGTGGATCTGCTGATCAGCGATTTTGTCGAGGGCGAAGCACGCGAAAGAATAAGGCAGCGACTGCGGGCTTTTCTTCACGCTGAGATCAAGCACCAGCTGGCGCCGCTCTTTGCGGCACAAGGATTGCCTCTCGGCAGCGTCGGTAGGGGGCTCGTCTTTCAGCTGGTCGGAGAACTCGGATGCGTACCGAGAGTAGATGTCCGCCATCAGCTCAAGGCTCTTGAAACGCCAGACCGGATTGCGTTGAGTCGGCTCGGCCTCCGATTCGGTACTGAAAGCGTCTATTTCGAGCCGATGCAGCGCATAGATATTGTGCGCTTTCGCGCTCTGCTGTGGTCGGTGCAACATGGTCGGCCAGTGCCGCCGCTGCTGTCCAAACGCCGTCTCACCAACGTGATCGAAGTCGATCTGGAGTTACCGGCCTCCTTCTACGCAGCGATAGGCCTGCGTGTGCTCAACGGGCTCGCGTTGCGTCCAGATCGGTTGGAGCGACTAGCGGCCGCAGCGCGACGTCGCGCTCGCTTCAGCGCTTTCTCGGCGGATGACGAACTGGCGGCAATCTCAGGGGTCGAACGGCCTGCCCTGCGACGACTGCTCACAGCGCTCGGCTACCGCGCAGTAATTCGCGCGGGCAAGGAGAAATTCAGCGGACCACGGCGCGGCCAACGCGACGTTATCAAAAGCTACGATCGGCCGTCGGCGCCGGAGTGGCATCCGTTCGCTAAGTTGCGGGAGTTGAATCTCACTTGAGGGGTAGCGGTACGCCAGGACCGACGAGCCGGCGCCTCGATCAGTGGCTGTGGTTCGCCCGGTTCGCAAACAGTCGCTCGCTCGCCTCCCGCCTTTGCACGGCTGGAGCGATCATACTCAACGGGGTCGTCGTCAGCAAGGCCAGACACCTCATTCGCGTTGGCGATATCATTGTCGTCCCCCAAGGTGTCCTTTCCCGGACAATCCGGGTAAAGGCACTAGGCTGGCGTCGCGGCCCCTCCATCGAGGCGCGGTTACTGTACGAAGAAGCCGCCCCAGCGGCGGTGTTGGACCTCTATTCGCCATGGAAGCCGTTGCTTGCGGATAACTAGTCGGTGAGCAAGCTTGCCGGTCGGGATCCATGCAGAGCCAATAGTGTCGGATCAGCGGACGTGTTTGCCGTCGGACCTAAGCCCCTTGGTGATTCCAGCGCGTGTGATCTCCAGCATGATAAAGGCTCACCCTCCTTTTTTGTCGAAAGGGGTTGATGCTGCTTTAGCTGGCGAATAACCCTGAAATTGAGAGCCGGGGCTAAGGCGAAGTCTGCTCCAGGAAGTCATGACCCGACGGACGAGCAAGAAGACAAAGCGGTGGCTTGATGCCCCGTTGAAGGCGAAGGTCGCGCTGGAGGCGTTACGAAACGAGGCAGCGGTGGCCGAGCTGGCGGCGAAGTATCGGCTTCACCCGAACCCGATCTACGCCTCGACGGAGCAGCTGCTCGACGGGGCGGTTGCGGTTTTCTCCAGCGTGAGCAGCAAGAAGACAAGCGGGAGGCTGAGGTCACCGCACTCGACGCCAAGATCGGCCAGCTGACCGAGCGCGATTTTTGATCACAGAAGTCCGGGAGATGAACCGGGCCGAGCGTGTGGCGACGGTAGATCGCGGCTATGCCGATCTGTCGGTGCGGCGGCAATGTGCGCTGCTCGGATTGGTGCGCTCCGGGATCTATAGCAAGTCGGCGACGGCGGATCCCGGCGAGTTGACGCTGATGCGGTGGATCGACGAGCAATATTTGGCGACGCCATTATAAGGCTCACGGCGAATGACCGCGGGGCTGCGCCTGGCCGGTCGTCGGGTCAAGCGCAAGCGGGTGCGACGGCTGATG
>JAFAHQ010000099.1 GCA_019237135.1 Alphaproteobacteria bacterium | reverse complement strand
GGCATCTTCGCGAAGACCCGCGGGCATCCTGCAGCGATTAACCGATCGGCGTGATCACTCGGGCAATGGCTGCCGCCGCAAAAGCCGACGACCGGAATTTGGGCGGCGACGGCTGCCTCGACGCCGGGGACGCTGTCCTCGACCACGGTGCAATCGCCGGGCCAGGCACCGAGCTGCTGCGCCGCGAAGAGGAACAAATCGGGGGCAGGCTTACCGAAAGCGACTTGCGAGGCGCTGAACACGTGCGGGTCGAAAAACGGCAGGAGCCCGGTCAATGCCAGGCGTTGGCGGACGCGGTCGAGACGGCCGTTCGAAGCGACGCATCGCGCCATCGGCAATGCGGCGAGAAGGTCCTCTACTCCTGCTATCGGCGACAGCTCTCTCTCGAAGGCGGTCGCCGAGCGACTGGCAAATATCTCGAAAAACGTGTCGGGCAGCGGTCGTCCGAACCTGGCCACGACCGCAGCAGAAAGAGTGGTGCGATTCTTGCCGAAGCCGAGGGTGATAGCCTCGTCGATCGTCGCCGGAAAATCGACCGCGATCAGGCATTCGGCGAGAACGCGGGCAAAGATCAGCTCGCTGTCGACCAGGACACCGTCGCAATCGAAGATCACCAGATCGGGCACGCAGGGCCTTTCGCCTGAGCAGAGTTTGCGGTGTATATGGCCCCCGATATAGTGATCTGTCACCCCGGAAAGGCCCGGTACCATGCCGCGTTTTTGCGCGAATCTCGGTTTTCTGTTCGGCGAAGTGCCGTTTCTCGATCGCTTCGACGCCGCGGCGCGGGTCGGCTTTACCGGGGTCGAATACGCCTCACCCTACGATTACCCGGCGGTCGAGCTGCGCACCCGCTTGAACGCCGCCGGCCTCACTCAGGTCCTGATCAACAGCCCGGCCGGCAATCGAGCGGCGGGCGAGCGCGGCATGGCGTGCATACCCGGGCGCGTCGCCGCCTTTCGGGACGGGGTTGCCCAAGCGCTCGACTACGCCGTGGCGCTCGACTGCAAGCTGGTGCATGTGATGGCCGGTGTCCCGCCGCAGGACGTCGCCTACGACACCGCCGCCGCGCTCTACGCCGCCAACCTCGCCTGGGCGGCGGAGAGGGCCCTCGCCGCCGGCGTCAGGCTCGTTATCGAGCCGCTCAACCGGCGCGACGCGCCGGGCTATTTGCTGCGCACGCAGGAGCAGGGTGCCGCGATAGTCGCGGCGATCGGGCGCGATCGCCTCGGGCTGCAGTTCGACATCTACCATTGTCAGACCGCCCAAGGCGATGTAACCCGGCGCCTTGAAGCGCTGATGCCGGTGATCGACCACATGCAGCTCGCCGACGTGCCCGACCGCCACGAGCCCGGCACCGGCGAAATCGGCTGGGATTACGTCTTCCGGCGGATCGACGAGCTCGGCTACACCAGCTGGGTTGGGTGCGAGTACAACCCTGTCGGCGACACAGTCAAGGGGCTCGCCTGGCGCCAGCGCTACGGTGTCTGATACTTCAGCCGCGGCCGATATAGGGCATCTTGGTCGCCATCACGGTCATGAACTGGACATTCGCGTCGAGCGACAGCGAGGCCATGTAGACGACCCCCTTGGCGACATCGCGGACGTCCATGCGCGGCTCGGCTTCTACCCTGCCAGTAGCCTGTAATCGGCCGCGCGCGGTGTCCTCGTTGCGAGGCGTCGCGGCGTTGCCGATGTCGATCTGGCCACAAGCAATATTGTATTGACGCCCGTCGAGCGACAGCGACCGGGTCAGCCCGGTCAAAGCGTGTTTGGTCGAGGCGTAGGGCGCGGAATTGCGGCGCGGCACATGGGCCGACACCGAGCCGTTGTTGATGATGCGCCCGCCCTGCGGGTCCTGACTCTTCATCATGCGAAAGGCATGCTGGGCGCACAGAAACGAGCCGGTCAGATTGGTCGCAACCACATCCGACCATTGTTCGAAGGTCAGGTCTTCGAACGGGATGCCGCGGGTGCTGGTCCCGGCATTGTTGAACAGCAGGTCGAGGCGGCGGTAGGTCTCTTTGACCCTACCGAACAGTGCGGCGACGGCCGCCGGGTCGCGAATATCGGCGGGTACGACCAAGGTCCGCGGCGGCGGGGCCCCCTCCGCGCCGCGAGGTTCGGCGCCTGGGGCAGGCTCGGCGAGTGCCGCAGTCTGTTCGAGCATCTCGCGCCGGCGCCCGGCTAGCACCACGGCCCAGCCGGCATCCAGCAACGCGTGCGCGGTCGCTCGGCCAATGCCGCTGCCGGCGCCGGTGACGATGGCGATCTTCGCTGGTGTGTCCATATCGTGATTCCTCCTCTCAGAGCCGCTGTACCGACACACGTCGGCGGGGCGAGACCAGCTCATGCTGCGCTGCTACTAGCGCCAATTCCCCGCCGCCGGCGCGCATCGTCGCCTCGATCACACCAAAAATCGCGGCGATGGTAGCGGCGAGCGCATCGGGCACCGGCTTGCCTTTGAGCAACCAGCCCAAGAAGAGCGCAGCCACCGCGTCCCCGCAACCGGTCGCTTCGATTGGCAGGCGCGGCGTCTCGACCACCCACGCACCGTCCGGCCCGGCCGCGACGGCGGCGACACGGTCGGTGTCGGTTTCGAGGCTCGTCGCTAGCACGATGCTCGGCCCGCATTGCTGCAACGCCGCAATTGCACCGACCGCCTCTGCCAGGCTGCGCACCGGCCTGCCGCTCAGCCATTCGAGCTCGAAACGGTTCGGCGTCACGACGTCGGCCAGTGCCAGCGCCCGGTTGCGAAAGAATTCCGGGATACCGGCGCGCACGTAATAGCCGAGCCCGATATCACCCATGACGGGGTCGCAGCAAAAAAGTGCGCGTGGGTTTGCTTCTTTGACCCGCGCAACGATGTCGAGCAGCACCGGCCCGGTCTCCGCCTCGCCGAGATAGCCGGACAGCACCGCGTCGCAGCGCGGCAGCACGCCCAATTCGGCGATTCCCTCGAAAAGAGTGGCGATCTGGCTCGCCGGCACCGTGTCGCCGCGCCACCTTTCGTACCCCGTATGGTTTGAGAAAACGACGGTGTTGAGTGACCAGGTCTCGCAACCTAGGCGCTGCAACGGGAAAAGCGCCGCCGTGTTTCCGACATTGCCGCAGGCGACCCAGGATTGGACCGAAAGTACCGTCGGCACGTCAGGGCATGTCCAAATTCATACGGTCGAACACACGCTTGATGTTGAGAAACACAACCGCGCCGCTGACGACAAATAGACCGAGCCCCGCGGCATGCATCGAGCCGCTCTCCCACGCATGGGCAATGAACAGGCCGGCGAGGCCGATCACCGCAAACAGCGGGATCACCAGGGCGAGGTTCTTCATATCGTCGACGAGCAGAAAGCTGCCCCAGCCCAAGGTCCCCCCGTCGAGCCGGTGCTTTAGGCGCAAAAAGGCGAGCGCAATCGCTCCGAGGCTCAGCAGCATGCCGCATTGGTAGTCGCCGGGTCGCGCGTCGGCGCTGGCAACGAAGGCGCCGATCACGGCGAGCAGCCCGAGGATCAGGAATTGGACCCAAAAGCCGAGCCACGACCAGAATGCACGTTCTGCGTCGTCGGGCGTCGGGCCCGTCTCGTCCATTTCCGTCTCCTTCGCCGGCGTCTCTCTAGCACATTTTGGTCAAAATGGGCGTTGGCGCTGATATAACAGGATGTTGAACGGAATTACCCCAAATGCCTGCTGTCTTCCGTCCTCGCCGCAGCCTGCTCTATATGCCCGGCTCGAACCCGCGGGCTCTGGAAAAGGCGCGCGACCTGCCGGCCGACGGCCTGATCGTCGACCTCGAAGATGCAGTGGCCGCGGACGCGAAGGAAACTGCCCGAGCGATTGTTGCGGCGGCGTTGGCAGCCGGCGGCTATGGCTCCCGCGAGCTCGTGCTGCGGGTCAATCCGCTCGACACGCCGTGGGGCCACGCCGATCTCGCCGCCGCAGCGACAATGCCGATCGACGCGGTGCTGCTGCCCAAGGTCGAGAGCGCCGACCGCGTGCGGCTGACCGTGTCGCTGCTCGAAGCGCTGGGCGCGCCGGAGCAGCTCGCTGTGTGGTGCATGATCGAAACTCCACTCGGCGTTCTCGCGGCGCGCGAGATTGCTGCAGCGAGCCACAGACTTGCCGCGCTCGTGCTCGGCACCTCCGATCTGACCAAGGAGCTCCACGCGCTTGCCACCCGCGACCGCCTGCCGCTGATCACCTCACTCGGCCTGGTGATGCTCGCCGCCCGGGCTTATGGGCTGGCGATCCTCGACGGCGTCCATCTCGATCTGGCCGATGAAGAGGGCTTCGCCTTTTTGTGCCGGCAGGGCCGCGAGCTCGGCTTTGATGGCAAGACGTTAATCCACCCCAAGCAGATTGGCCCGGCCAACCTTGCCTATGCGCCGAGCCCAAAAGAGATCGAATACTCGCGCCACATCATCGCCGCCCATGCCGAAGCGGCCGCCGCCGGAAAGAGCGTCGCGCTGGTCGATGGCAAGCTGATCGAAGGCCTTCACGTCGAGAATGCGCGCCGGCTGCTAGCGGTCGCCGAGGAGATCGACCGGATCACCTCCGTTGACACTCCCCGGCACGCGGTCTAAGTCACCGCGGCATGAGCGGCGGCGGATGCGACCGCCGTTTGCTTGATATGTCATCGCCGGGACTGCTCTAAATGAGATCCGCCGACCGGCCGCTCTCGCCGCACCTTCAGATCTATCGCTGGCAGCTCACTTCTGTCTTGTCGATCCTGCACCGCGCCGCCGGCGTGGCGCTGAGCGCAGGTGCGATCCTGCTGGTGTGGTGGCTCGTTGCCGCAGCTTCCGGGCCCGGCGCCTATGATGGCGTCGCGGATTTTCTCGGTTCGTGGTTCGGGCTTGTGCTGCTCTTCGGCTGGACGCTCTCTTTGTTCTATCATTTGTGCAACGGGATCCGGCATCTCGTCTGGGATACCGGTCACGGCCTCGACCTCAGATCCACCTATGTCGGCGGGTGGTTGGTCGTTGGAGGGACCGGCGTATTGACTTTGATCGCCTGGATCGCCGGGATTTTCAGCTGGGCCTCCTGAAATGGCCGCAACGAGGATGCGTTCGCCGCTCGGCCGCGCGGTCGGTCTGGGTTCGGCGAAGGAAGGGGCCGAACATTGGTGGCTTCAGCGTATCACTGCAGTGGCTCTGGTGCCGCTCGCCCTATGGTTTGTGATCGCCATCATTCGGCTCGTTGGTGCCGATGTCGACAGCGTCCGGGATTGGGTCGGCAATCCTTTGCCGGCGATCGTTCTGGTACTTCTGCTGACCGCAACTTTTTATCACGCGGCGCTCGGGCTGCAGGTCGTGATCGAAGACTATGTCCACGCCGAGCTCGTCAAGCTCGGTCTTGTGATCATCGTCCGTCTGGCATGCTTCGCCTTCGCCGTCGCCGGGATTTTCGCAGTGCTCAGCCTGGCCATCGGAACCTCGAGCTGATTGCGGTTCCGTGATGCCTTCGGCCTATACGATCACTGATCATAGTTATGACATCGTCGTCGTCGGCGCCGGCGGCGCAGGACTGCGCGCGACCCTCGGAGCGACCGTCGAAGGGCTTAAGACCGCGTGTATCTCCAAGGTGTTTCCGACCCGCAGCCATACCGTGGCGGCGCAGGGCGGCGTCAGCGCCGCACTCGGGAATATGGGCGCGGACGACTGGCGCTGGCACATGTATGACACGGTCAAAGGGTCCGACTGGCTCGGCGATCAGGATGCGATCGAATACATGTGCCGCAACGCGATCCCCGCAGTCATCGAGCTCGAACACTTCGGTGTGCCATTCTCGCGGACCGAGGACGGGCGGATTTATCAGCGGCCGTTTGGCGGGCATATGCAGGATTACGGTGAGGGCGACCCGGCGCGGCGCGCCTGCGCCGCCGCCGACCGAACCGGGCACGCGATCATCCACACGCTTTACCAGCAATGCCTGCGCCATAATGCCGAATTCTTTATCGAATACTTTGCGCTCGACCTGATCTTGGACGATGAGGGCGTTTGCCGCGGGGTCATGGCGTGGAGCCTCGAAGACGGCACGTTGCATCGCTTTCGCGCCCATGTCGTGGTCCTCGCCACGGGCGGATATGGCCGGACGTATTTCTCCTGCACCTCGGCCCACACCTGCACCGGCGACGGCAATGCGATGGTGCTGCGCGCCGGGTTGGCATTGCAGGACATGGAGTTTATCCAGTTCCATCCCACCGGTATTTACGGCGCGGGCTGCCTGATCACCGAGGGCGCGCGCGGCGAGGGCGGCTATCTGACCAACAGCGGAGGCGAGCGCTTCATGGAGCGCTACGCGCCGCATGCCAAGGACCTCGCATCGCGCGACGTCGTCAGCCGGGCTATGACGATCGAGATCCGCGAGGGCCGCGGCTGCGGGCCGCGGAGCGACCACATCCTCTTGCACCTCGAGCATCTGGCGCCCGAAGTGCTGCATCAAAGGCTGCCCGGAATATCCGAGACGGCGAGAATTTTCGCCGGCGTCGATGTCACGCGGGAGCCGATCCCGGTATTGCCGACCGTGCATTACAACATGGGCGGAATCCCGACGAACCATCACGGCGAAGTGCTGCGGCCGAGCGAGCAAGACCCGGACGCGGTCGTTCCCGGCCTGATGGCGGTCGGCGAGGCTGCCTGCGTGTCGGTGCACGGCGCCAACCGTCTCGGGTGCAATTCGCTGCTCGACATCGTCATCTTCGGCCGCGCCGCTGCTCAGCGCGCCGCCGAGCTGGTGAGGCCCGGCACGCCGCATCCGCCCTTCCAGAACGGTGCCGGCGAGGCGGCAGTCGATCGGCTCGATACGGTGCGGCACGCAAAGGGCCCGCGCCGGACCGCCGAGATCCGCCTCGATATGCAGCGCGTGATGCAGAACAACTGTGCCGTCTTCCGCACCGCCGAAGTGCTAAGGGAAGGTGTCAGCAGGATCGACGCGGTCGCGAACGGCTTTGCCGATCTCGGCATCTCAGACCGTTCGATGATCTGGAACAGTGACCTTGCCGAGGCGCTCGAGCTCAAGAATTTGCTGGAACAGGCGGTCGTCGCCCTGCACTCGGCCGAGAACCGGACCGAGAGCCGCGGCGCGCACGCGCGTGAGGACTACCCTCAGCGCGACGACCAGAATTGGCTAAAGCACACGCTGGTCTGGTCGGACGGCGAGGGTCGGGTCGAGATCGGCTACCGACCGGTCCATCTGTTCACCCTGTCGAACGAGGTGCAGACCTTCCCGCCCAAGGCGCGGGTCTATTAGGACGCGACGGATGTTGGGAATTCCTTCTCTGTTCGTCATGTATGGACCTTTCCCCGAATGCAAGGTCGAAAACGGCTTGGACGGTCATGTATTCGGCCTTTTCTGCCCTGGATCGGGCGGGCCAGGATGGGGTCAGCATGGCGGCCTGCGCCGGGTTCATTCCGACGGGCTCGAGCGCCCAATGACGAAGTCGGTGTCAGCGCCGCGTTGCTTTCAAGCCATCTTTGGGGTCCTTGCATTCGATTGCTTGCCGCTGGGTCAGCCGTGCCGGACGAGGCTGAGAGATGCGGGTTCAGTCGTTGCGGTGCGTCGAAGGGACGGCAGCGGACTGGGCTGGTGGAGCGAGGCTTTGTCAATGCCGCAGCCGTCGCAGGCGGTGGCCGAAGGCCAGCGTTTACACAGTCTCGCTCCACCAGCGACAATGGGCCTTCCCTCAGACGGGCTGGGCGCCGGCGGAACGGGGTCGGTAGGACTGGTTATTAGCCATCACCGCCCAGGCGATGCGGGCGAGCTTGGCGGCCACGGCGACGACCGCGACATTGCGCGTCTTGCGGCGCAGCAGCTGGCCCGCCCAAGCCAACAGCCGGTCCTGCGGCGGCTCTTTCATCCGGTCGACGCGGGTCAGCAGGGTTTGCGCGGCGAGCACCAGGTAGCGGCGCAGCTCGCAGGCGCGCATCTGGCCGATGCCGCGCAGCCTGCTGCTCTCGGCGCTGGCTTGCTGGCGCGGCACCAACCGCAAATAGGCGGCAAAGGCGCGGCCACGGGTAAACACACCGGATGCTTCCAGCGCCACCGACAACGCGGCGGCGTTGATCGGGCCGATATGGGGGATGCTCATCAGCAGCCGGCAGTCAGCGTCGGCTTTGACCGTCTGGATCAGCATCGCCTCGATCGCCTTGACTCGTTCGGCCTGCTCGATGATTTCCTCACGCAGCCGCTCGACCAGCTCCTGCACCACCGCGGGCAGCGCGGCAAAGCTGGCGCCGGCCATCACCTCGCCGAGCCGCCCCAGCAACACACTTTGCCCTTTTGGCAGCACGATGCCGAACTCATTGAGCAGGCCGCGCAATTGATTGGTGGTCTGCACCCGCTGACGGATGCGCCGCTCGCGGGCTCGCATCAGCGCTTGGGTAGCTTGCGCCGCCTCGCTCTTGACCCGCACGGCGGCGACTTGGCTGCGGCTGGTCGCCTCGGCCACCGCCCGGGCGTCCCGCTGGTCAGTTTTGTGCACCCCGGCGCGATAGGCGCTGACCGCTTTCGCCGCCATCAGCTTGACCGTGAACCCGCGCGCTATGAGCCAGCGCGCCCAGTGGTGGGCACTGCCGCACGCCTCCATGCCGACCAGGCAACGCGGCGCCTCGTCCTCGAGAAACCTGATCAGAGCGGCGCGCCGCAACCGCTTCTCCCACACAATCGTGCCCGACTTCGTCATCGCGCACAGCTGAAACACCCGTTTTGCCAAATCAATGCCGATCACGCTAATCTCTTCCATGGGCCTTTCCCCTTCTCCACGATGCGTCGTGCTTGGGCCTTTTGAGCCCGTTTGCCTCGATGAGGCGAGGGGAAAGGTCCATCCCATCATTCCCGCGAAAGCGGAAATCCAGGAACCCAGGACCCGGCGGTTGCCCTGGACCCCCGCTTTCCGCGGGGGTGGCAATCATGTTCTATTAACGAGACATTTCGCATTTCGGGTCGGGCCTACTCGAGCCAGCTCTCCGAAATATCGATGACGTCGCTATAGAGCTTCGCGACACCCTTCAGCTTGGGCTTGGCGATGGCGTAATAGGTGTTTTGGAATGTCCAGAACCAC
>JAFAHQ010000343.1 GCA_019237135.1 Alphaproteobacteria bacterium | reverse complement strand
CACCAACCCCAAAGCGGTGAGTTTTTCCAGCGGAATGGGCTGTTATACCTGCCGACCGACGAGGTTGCGCGGCTGACTGAAGGCCTCCTCAGTGCCGATCCCCTCCTCCAAAAGCTTGCCGCGGATTCGAGCCTCAGAGGAAGCCTGAGCGCGCTGTCGCTCGGCTTGATGGGCGTACAGTCCGGGCAAATCACACTCGACGACATGACCCGGCCAATGACGATGGCCGCCGACACGGTGAGCGAGGCGCTCGCTGGTCGGGCCGTGAGCTTTTCGTGGCAAGTCCTCGCCAGCGGCAAGCCAGCGGAGCCGCAAGAGTTGCGCCGCTTTATCGAGGTCGAGCCGGTGCTCGATTTCAGCGCGCTCGAGCCCGGACGCGCAGCAACGGACGCGATCTCCCAGACCGTTCGAGATCTCGATCTCACCGGCGAATATCAGGCGCGGGTACGCCTGACGGGTATTGTCCCGATCAATGACGACGGGTTTGCGACCCTCAAGCAAAATGCGGCCCTCAATGCTGCCATTTCGGTCCTCGCGGTCCTCGTCATCCTGTGGCTCGCGCTGCATTCGCTGCGGATCATCTTCGCGGTCGCCATCAGTTTGATCGTCGGTCTGGCAGTCTCCGCCGCCGCTGGTTTGTTGCTGGTCGGCGCGCTGAATTTGATCTCGGTGGCCTTCTTTGTGCTGTTCATCGGCCTCGGTGTCGATTTTGGGCTCCAGTTCTGCGTCCGCTACCGCGCCGAACGGCACGATTATGGCGAACTGCGCGCTGGGCTCAGAAGCGCCGCGAGGAAGGCCGGGGTGCCTTTGGCCCTCGCGGCGGCGGCGACAGCGCTCGGATTTTCCTGTTTTGTGCCGACGGCATATCGGGGCCTGGCGGAGCTCGGGCAGGTCGCCGGCTGCGGAATGATCATCGCCTTTTTTACTTCGATCACGCTGTTGCCGGCGCTGTTGATGGTACTGCGTCCGCCCGGTGAGCCTCACCCGATGGGTTTCGCTGCGCTCGCTCCAGTGGACTGGTTCTTGCAACGTTTCCGCATGCCGGTGATCGTGACGACGATCCTCGTGGTAGCGCTAGCCTCGCCGCTTCTGTTGTTCCTGCCGTTCGATTTTAATCCGCTGCATCTGCGAAATCCGGATGTCGAATCGGTTGCGACGTTTCTCGAACTGAGAAAGGACCCGCGGGCCGGCGCCAACGCGATCGAGGTCATCGCGCCGAACCTAAATGCTGCGGATACCGCGGCCAAGCATCTTGCGTCTCTACCCGAAGTTTCGCAGGCGAACACGCTCGGCCGGCTCGTCCCCATAGATCAGGACCAAAAGCTCGCGCTGATCCGAGATGCGGCGGAATCGCTCCACGCGTCGCTCAATCCGACGGAAGTGTCCGGGCCACCGACCGACCAGCAGAACGTCGAGGCGCTGACATCGACCGCCGATAGCTTATCGGCAGCCGCCGGGAACGCAGAGGGTCCAGGCGCAGAGGTGGCGCGGCGCCTTTCCGGGTTATTGCGACAGTTGGCAAAATCGGAGCCTGCCGTTCGCAAGACCGTCGAGACGGCGGTGGTCGAGCCGTTACGGGTGTCGCTCGATCAGCTGCGGCAAGAGCTCGAGCCTCAGCAGGTGACGGCCGATACTATCCCGGCGGATCTCAAAAGAGACTGGGTTACGCCGGACGGGCGGGCGCGTGTCCAGGTCCTGCCAAAGGGCGATCCCGACGACACCAAGGTGTTGCGCAACTTTGTCTCCGCCGTATTAGCGGTGGAGCCGAGTGCGACGGGTCCCGCCGTATTGCTGTTCGAGGCCGGCAATACCGTGGTGCGGGCGTTCATCGAAGCCGGGGTTATTGCGCTCGCTGCCATCGCCGTTTTGTTGTGGATCACCTTGCGCCGGGTTGTTGATGTGCTGCTGACCTTGGTGCCGCTGCTGGTCGCCGTCGTCGTAACACTGGAGCTCTGCGTCGCTCTCGATCTTCCGCTTAACTTTGCCAATATCATTGCGCTGCCGCTACTGCTCGGTGTCGGTGTCGCCTTCAAAATCTACTACATCATGGCCTGGCGCAGCGGGAAAACGGGGCTCGTCCAGTCGACCTTGACGCGCGCGGTGATCTTCAGTGCTATGACCCAAGCGACAGCGTTCGGCAGCCTGTGGCTGTCCAGCGACCCCGGAACCTCGAGCATGGGCAAACTGATGGCGCTGTCGCTGCTCTGTACGATGACGGCGGCGGTGCTGTTCCAGCCGGCCCTGATGGGCCGGCCGCGGACTCGCACAGTGCCGACGAGGGCGGCGTTCGATCTCGAGCCGCAGGTCGAGTTTGGCCGCTTGGCACGCCGCCGAGCCGAACAGCCGGCCGGCGAGATGGTCGGTCGGTGACTACTGTGCCCGAGCTGGTCGCGCAGCTTGTTGCGCCGGGAAGGGCCCCTCACCCCACCCCCGGAAC
The DNA here is from genome assembly GCA_019237135.1 of Alphaproteobacteria bacterium. Classification (GTDB taxonomy): domain Bacteria; phylum Pseudomonadota; class Alphaproteobacteria; order ATCC43930; family CGMCC-115725; genus AP-15. Next base: position 7,851 of record JAFAHQ010000343.1, on the reverse strand, counting down.
GTCCACCTCGGCGGGCGACCGTCCGGGGGCTCTTCCCGCGAGCAGGGAGTGGGAGGGACCCGCGAAGCGGGAGAGTGAGGGGCGGCGGCCAACGCCGAGAGCCAGCTTGGCGCTCGACAATCTACGGGGCCTTGTTATCCTCCTCGTGCTTTCGTTCCACTCGGTACTGGCTTATCTGAATTTTCTGCCCGCTTCGCCCTTCCCGTTCGACACACCTCCTTATCTCTGGCGCGCCTTTCCGATCGTCGACACAGCGCGGTGGTTTGGCTTCGACCTGTTTTGCGCGTGGCAAGACGTGTTTCTAATGTCGCTGTTCTTCTTCCTGTCGGGCCTCTTTGTTTGGCGGAGCCTCGAGCGCAAGGGAATGCAGATATTTTTGCACGATCGCATCGTCCGTCTCGGTCTACCGTTTGCCTTCGTCGTCGCGTTGCTGATGCCGCTGGCCAATTATCCGACCTATCTCCAGACCGCGTCGGATCCCAGCTTCAATGCCTTTTGGCGCCATTGGCTCGCATTGCCGTTCTGGCCGTGCGGACCGATGTGGTTTTTATGGCTTCTGCTCGTAGCCGATTTTGCCGCTGCCGCCGTTCACCGGTTTGCACCCAAATGGGGTGATGCGCTGATCCGGTTTTCGTCCTCTGCGGGCGTTCGGCCGGTGCGATATTTTGCTGGCTTGGTGATCGCCTCGGCCCTCGCTTACATCCCGCTCGCGCTTACCTTCACGCCGTCGGCGTGGTTGGCCATCGGGCCGCTCGGATTTCAGCTGAGCCGCCCTCTGCACTACGCGGTTTATTTCTTCGCTGGTGTTGGTCTCGGGGCGTGCGGCATCGAGCGCGGCCTGTTTGCGCCGGCCGGTTTGCTGGTGCGGCGTTGGGCCCTCTGGCTGATTGCGGCGCCGGGGTCTTTGCTTCTCTGGATGGCGCTCACCGCGCTGACAATGGCAGACCTCGGCTCGACCTCCTTGGGGTTGCAAATCCTCGATGATCTCAGTTTTGTTTTTGCCTGCTTCAGCAGCTGCTTCGCGATGCTGGCGCTCGTCTTGCGATTTGCCGCAAAACGATTACCGGTATTGGACAGCCTCAAGCGCGACGCCTATGGCATGTATCTGGTGCACTACGTGTTTGTCATCTGGTTGCAGTACTCCCTTCTCGCCGCCGGGCTGTTGGCCGTCGTGAAGGGTGCCATCGTGTTCGGTGGCACATTGCTGCTGAGCTGGGGCGCCGTTGCTGCCGTCCGGTGGATTCCTCCGGCCGCTCAGGTCATCGGCGCCGATCGGCGGCGTGGTGCAGCGGCTTGATAGCTTCCGTTACGAACTCGCCGATACGTTTGATCGCCTGCCGAGCCTCCGGCATCACCGGGGCAAACAGATGCCAGACATGCGGCATCCGCGGCCAGATTTCGAGCTCGATCCGGCAGCCCGCCGCGCGCATGCGATGGGCCATCCGCACCGCATCGTCGCGCAGGACCTCGTCGCTTCCCACCTGAATGATGGTCGGCGGCAGACCCGCGAGCTCGCCGTACAGTGGCGAGGCGTACGGCGACCGCGGATCGGCGCCGGCGAGATAGTAGTCGACGAAACGGTGCGCTTGTTCCGGGCTCACCAACGGGTCGGCACTGGCGTTCGCCTTGAGCGAGAGACCGGTAAGCGCGAGATCGGTCCAAGGCGACAGCGCGACGGCAGCGGCAGGCAAAGGAATGCGTTGATCACGCAGTCTCAACAGTAGAGAGAGCGCGAGACCGCCGCCGGCAGAATCGCCCATCACGGCGATCCGTTGCGGCTCGGCGCCGTCCGCCAGCAACCAGCGATAGGCCGTAACCGCGTCGTCGAGCGCCGCGGGGAAGGGGTGTTCCGGAGCGAGCCGATAATCGACGACCAGCACGCAGGCGCGTGCCGCTGACGCGATGCGCCAAGTGAAGTGGCGGTAAAGAGCGGGTGAACCGATGATGAAACCACCACCGTGCAGGAACAGGATATGGCGACAAGATTCTGTGAGCCGGGTGCTCACCCGATCGGCCTGAACCCCGCCGGCATCGAGCGCCAGCGTCCGTGTGCCTGCCGGCGGTTTTGGGACCAGGCGCTCCGCGGTCGCCGCGAGCCGCCGCATCTGGTCGATCGTCACATCATTGCGGCGGCGGTGCTTGAGCAACCAGCGCCCGCCGAGACGCACCAATTCGGCTGGTAAACTGGCTCGCCTTCGGCACGTTGTGGTAATAGCGGACGGGTCCGGCGGATCAATCCCCATCAGGAGAACATTGTGCGTTTCTCACCGCTTGTCGACCGCATCGCCGGCGAACAAACCGGGGCTTGGCGGGTTCATGCCGAAGGCATGCGCCGCCGCGAGGCTGGCCACGACGTGATCTTTCTGACCGTTGGCGATCCCGACCAAGCGGCCCCCGCGGCAGTGGTCTATGCGACGATCGAGGCGCTGCGGCGGAACCGGACCGGGTATACGCCAATCATCGGCTATCCGCAGGTGCGCGAAGCGGTCGCTGCACGAATGCAGCGGCGCAGCGGGCGGCCGTGCTCCGCCGACAATGTGGTGCTGACCCCGGGAACCCAGGGTGGGCTGTTCTGCGCGCTGAACTGCCTCGCCGGACCGGGTGACGAGGTGATCCTGCCCGAGCCGATCTACGGTCCTTATGCCGGGGTCGTCGGGGCGAGCGGCGCGCGCATGGTGAATGTGCCGTTGCGCCCCGAGAACGGCTTTCATCCCGACCTCGGCAGCCTCGCGCGCGCGGTAACGCCGCGGACGCGCGTCATTTGGATCAACACTCCGCACAATCCAACCGGCGCCGTGTTCACCGCGGACGAGGTCACCGGCATCGCCCGGCTGTGCCGGGAGCGCGATTTGTGGCTCGTCTCCGACGAGGTCTATGAGGACCTCGCCTTTGCCCGGCCGCATACGAGCGCATGGTCGTTGCCGGACATGGCCGACCGCACGATCGTCGCCTCCAGTCTGTCGAAATCGCATGCAATGGCCGGCTTCCGCTTCGGCTGGGTCATCGGCCCACCGACATTATCGCGACACCTCTTCGATTTTCTGCTGTGCATGTATTTCGGCGGGCCCGCGTTCATCCAGGATGGCGCCTTGGCGGCGCTCGGCGGCGAGCTTCCCGAGGTCGGCGCTCAGCGCGAAACCTATCGCCGCCGCGCCTTGGTGCTGACGGACATCCTCGAGGACGCCCCCAATTGCCGCGCCATCCCTCCCGAGGGCGGCATGTTTGTGCTGCTCGACATCCGCGGCACCGGGCTCGGCGCCGAGGATTTTGGACGGCAACTGCTGCTCCGCGAGGACGTCGCGCTAGTGCCGTGCGACGGCTTCGGGCCGAGTGCGGCGGGTCACCTGCGGATCGCGCTGACCGCCCCCGAGCCGCGCCTCGAGGAGGCGGGGCGGCGAATCGTTCGATTCGCCCGGAGTTTGATGTGAAACGATGATGCTTAAGACTTCCCGGAGATTGTTCTTCGTCGCCAGCTTTGCGCTATGCGCCGGGGCGCCAGAACGTCGCTCTGTTCTGCTTCGATGTTGATGACTTTGGCATTGCGCGGGCAGAGGCGGCGCAGTTGATGGCATACCGGTCTGGCAGCGTGTTTGTTGTCGAAGAGCTTCTGCCGCTTGTGATCCGTCGACCACCGGCTGTCGGTGCCGTCATACCAGCCGGTGATTCTCGCATCGGTTCTGGATCGAAGGGTAATGCAGTAGGGCATTTCGCACTCCCTTCCTCCCTTCAAAGGATGCCGTGGCGCACTGTCGCAATCCAGATCACCTGTTAGTCTTGGCGTCCTCGGAATTGTTTTCAACCAGCGTTCCAATCAAGCGCAAGAGCGCTAGATGCTCGGGATTTCGCCGTCCTACGCTCAGAAACGCGCTGATGTCGAGATCGGTCACGTGGCCGCCGGATGGGACATTTGCCTCGTGCCTGACAAACAAGCTTCCGGTCTCGGGCCCGCGAGCGAGAAACCACCTATCTCCGTTCGGGCTGCTGTAAAGCTCTCTCTTCGCCAGTGGCATCAATGTCTCTCGAAACGCTCGAGCCAAATCTACCTTCCCTCATCTGATAGGTTGTGGAAGCACCGATCCCGCTCTATCGGATTTAAGATACGATCACAGCGTTCGCGCGCCCTACGCTCCTCCCGCCATCGTTCCTCTCGCCTCTCTTCCCATCCCGAGCCGTAATACCCTTCGCGCTCGCGCCATTCCCCTCGCGGGGGTTCCGGAGGTGGCGGCGCTCCCGGGCCAATCTGAACAGAAAAGCCCGGCCCCGGCTCTATCTGCACCTGGGCGTGGGCTGGCTGCGCGTATATAGCGCCAGCGAGCAGGAGCGCTGTAAATGCACCGAGTGCGGTCTTCATTGCGGTTCCTTTCAGGTCTTCGTCTGCTGTCGCTAAAACCGATCAGGTTGCGCCCACCAGTTCACCTCTCCTAATCCTAAGCAGAAACACCCAACGGGCGCGATTGGTGCCGCCAACATTCGGTGCGAATGTCTGAGAAGGGCAGAATCGCCGTCTTCTCCTTGTGTCATTTTTGGTGCATTGAATTGGGCGTGACCAGCCCGGTTTACGCTGCCGGTCCGGGCTAGAGCAGTCGCCCGGTGCGGCGATGCGCGTCGCGCTTGAAGCCGAATAAATTAACCGAATGTTGGTGAAGACTCCTTGACAGCAGCGTTTCATAAATATGCGTCGCTCATCTCACTATCATGCGCAAGCTGACCATGCGCGGCGATTGGCGGATATGACCATTCAGCCTCACGTGCAGCAGATTTTGCGCCGCGTTGCGGACGAATTTGATCTCCTTGCAGACAATATCGTGGCCGAAGCCGATTCCAGCGATTCGGAGATGCCGGAACGCTCGTGATTGGTTCAGTGTTTCCTACACGATGAAGGCTATTGTCGCTGGAGACGCACCGTGGAACATGACCTCGTGTTGATGTGTAAGGACGGCTCCACAAGGCACTTCCGTATTTATGGTCGGCCGACACCGAAAACTGGTGACGTGGTTTCTGTGCCGATCGACGGACATTTGATCAAAGCGCGCATAGGTAACGCTCACGGCGTGCTCGCACCAGGAACGCAGCGGATCCAATCCCTCGACCATGTCGAGGCCGCTGAGATTTGAGTATCCCGCTCATGTAGAGCCGAAAACCGGTCCCTTCCTCGCCCCTCGTCGCCGAAGGCCGCGCGCTCGTACTGGCTGATAGTGGGTCCTGCAAACAGGCTGCAGACTGAACATGGTCACTGTTCGGTTTCCACGTTTAGCCGCGCCCCAACCAGTATTACGATGATCGAGAGCCACATCCAGGTCATGAAGCCGATGACGGCGCCGAGCGAGCCATAGGTCTTGTCGAAACTCCCGAAATTCGCCGCGTACCACGAGAACAGCGTGGACGCGGCGAGCCACATCACCGCGGCGAACGCGCTGCCCCAGCTGATCCAGCGCCAGCGCGGCTCGTTACGGCTCGGGCCATATCGGTAAATGACGGCGAGCGCTGCGGCGACGAGCACCAAAAGCACCGGCCATCTCGCCACATCAACGATGAACCCGGTCACACCAGGCAGATAATCAAGGGCGACCGGGACCGCGATTACGCAGGCGAGAGCTACCAATAGAAAAAGGATCACCCCAAGCGTGAAGGCCAAACTGATGGCATTCAGCTTGACAAAGCTTCGTTTCTCTTTTTCCTGATAAACCACATTGAGAGCGTCGAAGAGCGCTTTGATACCGCCATTGGCGCTCCATAGCGAGATGACGAGGCCGATCACAAAACTGATGCCTAGTGTGGTGCTGCCCTGGGCGGTAAGCCGCGTCAGTTGTTCGCGGATTACTTCGATGGCTCCGCCCGGCAAGATGCCCGAAACCACGCCGAGGTGGCCGGCGATAGACTTGGAATCGGCGAACAGCCCATAGACGGATACGAGAGCCGCGATACCCGGAAACAGCGCAAGAAGCGCGTAGAATGTTACTGCCGCGGCGTTCGCGAGGATGCGGTCCCGCGAAACGCTTTCATAGACCCCATATATAATTTCCATCCATCCGCGTGCCGGACTGCCCGGGAGCGTCCTTGCGGACCGGTTCCGACCATCTTCGAGCTGCTCGGGCGCGCCGCTTGGGGAAGAAGGAGCCTCAGATGGACGGGAGACAACCCCGAGCGCGACCAGCAAAGGGCTCAATCCGATCGTCCATCTCAATAATAGCGGGCGCCCGGATTGTGTTGGCTCGTCAGTCGGCGCTCGGTGCAGGTCACCGACGCTCACGTTCTGGTTCCACTGCGTAGACATACTCCATCGACTAGCGCTTGGCTTTCGCCACAAGATTGTTGATTAAGATCGATGGACCGGTGCGTTCCTCCGAGTTCGCGCGTCACCGCGCTTAAAAAAAATAGCGCTCGCCGCCTCCGTTTGCTGGAACTAACAACGCTCTGAGAGCCAAGTTCCCATACCTGGATGCCATCTATCGCGTTGCGCAGTGAGCTGACTACTAATGCATTGGCTCAAAAGATGATACGGGGAGCTGGTCGAGTTTGCCGAGGATGACATCCGGGGCTTTGGTCCAGAACACCAGGGTGTCTTGAAAGAGGGCTCGATATTGCCGCCGGTCTCAGCGCTTCTGCGACGAATCCACAACGACGAGCGCATTTCCGGCGAGCGGGGTCGGTGTCCGGTCGGATAACAGCACGGCTTGAAACCGCGGGTTGTGTTGCGCGGCCTGTTCGTAACTTACGTCGAGGATGCCGTGGCGATCGAGAAACAGGTTCATCGCCTCGGGTATGCGGATGCACCCCTTGGAGGCGGCGCGGCCGAGGCGTCGCGCGAGCGTATCGGGATCGGTCGCATGCAGCAGCAGCCGCATTTTGCTCACTTTTGTGGCGCTCCTCCAGCCTCTCACGGCACGTTGCCAGCCGAAATCCCAAACGCGCATCCCGCTCTCACCGAGACCCCGAACGTGATGCGTGTTGAATGTGCCTTCGGCCCGCCAATCGAGGACTGCATCAGTGTGCAGAAAAATCCCGGTCGGGGTCAGGAAATAATCGTAGCGGCCCACCTGACCGGTCGATACTTTCGTCCCGCCGAGGTCGTCCCAATCCCCCTGCGGCCGCGCCAGAATGAGGCGCATCTGCTGCATTCGCGGGTTGCGGTCGACGACGACCAGTAGCTGTGGCCGCTGTATCGCGAGACCGCTCGCGTTGACTGCGGCCCGGGTGCGGGCGATCCATTCCTGTTTGCCGATGGGCCGATCGACGATCAGATGCGGCACTTCGTCGGAGAGGGCGCGACGCAGTTGCGAAACCTCGGCTTCGACGTCGATCGACGGCGCAACCTGAGGCGGGGTAGCGACCGCTGGGGACGGCGCCGGGGCTGGCGGCATGCGCAACCCGCCATCGGCTCGGGTGGCGACCAGCAGACCTGCGAGGAAACTGAGAACGCAGATCGCTCGGATCGGACGCACGTCGACCATGATCCGTATACGAGCCGCCGGCCTCATTCGATCCGTGGTCCTTCCGTGCTGGGCCGGATCGAGCTCCCTGTTCGGCCGAATTAATTCCCTGATAACTCCTTTAAGTCGTACAAATCCATAAATTGCGCAGATATCATGACTTTCCACACTTTTAAATTGCTGTTTCACACCTTATGGCAAGCCATCGCCTATAACACTTTGAGAGTGTATGCCAGATGGCCGAGCATGTTTTTACCCGGAAAGAAAGCGCCGGTTCCGTATCGACATTAGATCTCAATCGGGCCGTTTTGCGAAGCGCGGAATTTCGCCGTGCACCGCGACCCACGGCAACGCGTCGTCACGAAAAATCTCCCGGCCCGCTTTTGCGACGGTCGGATCATCAAACGTCCCGACATTTAGA
>JAFAHQ010000328.1 GCA_019237135.1 Alphaproteobacteria bacterium | reverse complement strand
CAGGGCGCGGAGGCCCGCCGGGAGGATCGGGCGCCCGAGATTTTCGATGGCGAATTGGAAAAAGGCGAGCCCGAACCCGGCAATGACGAAACCGCTGAGATCGAATCGAGTCGGCGCCGGCGCGCGAAAATTCTCGATCAGGTAGAGCGCCAGCACGACACCCAGGAGGCCGATCGGGACGTTCAGGTAAAAGATCGCACGCCAGGAAAAATAGCTCGTCAGAAAGCCGCCGACGATCGGACCCACGGTCGGCCCGATCATCGCCGGGATCGTCATCCAGTTCATGGCCGAGACGAGCCCCGAGCGCGGAAAGCTGCGCAGCAGGATCAGACGGCCGACCGGCGTCATCATCGCGCCGCCGAACCCTTGCACGACGCGCATCAGCAGCAGCATCGGTAGGCTCGTCGAAACACCGCAGAGTGCCGATCCGGCGGCGAAAATCGCGATCGCTGCGCAAAACACGACGCGCGCTCCGAGCCTGTCGGCGATCCAGCCGCTCAACGGGATGAAGACCGCGAGACTCAGCAGGTAGGTCGTGATCACCAGATTGAGGCGGAGCGGATTTGAGCCGAGGCTTTTTGCCATGTCGGGGATCGCCACGGCGATCATCGTTGAATCGAGGCCTTCCATAAAGAAGGCGCAGCCGATCACCAGCGGGACCAGAATTCTGTACCGGTTCTCCCGAGCTGAGCCGGTGTGCGTATCGACCCTCGACTTCATGACCTTGCCGCGAGACCATAGCCGATCGCGAACCGATGGTGGGGCGGCAAAGGTGAACGGTCGCGAGATCGGAGCCGATCTCCTCGAACGCTGGGCGCTCGGCTATCTCGGGCGCTATGCCAGCTCGACCGAAAATTTGCGGCGCGTTCTGATGCGGCGCGCCCGAAGACATTCTCCCGGGTCCGCGCCGCAGGCCGGAGTTCTGATCGAAGCTCTGATCGCCCGATACCGGGAATCGGGGCTGATCGACGACGCCGCCTATGCTGCCGCGCGGGTGGCCTCGCTGCAGCGGCGTGGCGACTCACTAAAAGCGATTCGCGCTCGGCTGGCGGCAAAGGGAGTTCCAGCCGACGTCGCAGTGGATGCCGTGGCTGGTCTTCGCGACAGCGCCAACGACCCCGATGTGGCGGCTGCCTGCGCGTTTGCGCGCCGGCGCCGGCTCGGACCGTTTCGCCGAGGAGCGGCAGACCGGCAGCGTGAACTTGCCGTGTTCGCCCGAGCCGGGTTCAGCCGTCGCATCGCCGAAGCCGTGCTCGCTTGCGGCGACATCGAAGCGGTCGAGGCGTTGGCGCGCGACGGGTTGTGTTGAGGCGCCTCAGGCGAGCCGGCGCTGACGCGGTGCGTCTCCCGGCAGCGCTGACTCTTCGAGTGCTCCTGGCGTTCCAAGGATCACAATTTGCGTGGGGTCGCGGCCGGCGATGCCTTCTTTGTCGAAAGCGATCTTGACGAGCCGATTGAACGCACGCCCGACGACCGCTTGTTTCGCCGCCACTGTGCGGATTCGCACCAACAGCACGACAGAAGACGCATCGAGCGTATCCACGCCTTGGTAGTCGAACGGGTCGAGGATCAGAGGCCGCAGAGCCTCGTCCGCCATCAGCTGCTCGCTGACCTGCCGCAAGATCTCGACCACGCGATCGATGTCTTCACTGTACGAGATCGCAATCCGGGCGACGACGTAGGCGAAATCCCGCGTCAGGTTCTTGACCGTCGTAACCTCGCTGAACGGAACCGTATGTACCGTCCCGGCCTGATCGCGCAGCCGGATCGTGCGAACCGTGATGGCTTCGACCACGCCTGCATGGTCCTTACCGACATCGACCACATCGCCGACGGCGATTTGATCCTCCATCAGGATGAACAGACCGGTGATGATGTCCTTTACAAGGGCTTGGCTGCCAAACCCGATCGCCACACCGACGACGCCGGCACCGGCGAGCAGCGGGGCGATGTTCACCCCGATATGGGACAGGATTATCAGCGAGGTGAGGACGATGAGCACGGAAAGCATCGCAGTCCGCAGAAGCGGCAGCAAGGTGCGGATGCGTGTCCGCCGCGGCGTGCCGCTCGCGTCTATACCGCTCAGATATCGCTCGATCGCGCTGGCGAATATTTCCCACACGGCGAGCGCGACGACGAGCTCCAATCCGATCGACAGCGCGTTGCCGATTATGCGTCGGCCCGGGTCGGAGCCCAACCAGGCAAAGGCCCCGACATTCCAGGCCTGGAGGACGGTCAGCGCAGCAACGAGATAGATGACGAGACCCGACAGTCCGATAAGAATTGGGATGTAACGGTTCGCGCGCTGCTCGAGGGTCGGGAACTGTACTTTGAGCTCGGGCGAGATCGCGAAGCCGCGTCTGCTCAACTCACGAATGAAGCGAACGACAACCTGCGCGGCAACGATGACGATCAGGCTCAACGTCGTAGCGCGCGCCACATAAACGAATCCGCCGTGGATACGCAGAGCGTAAATGAGATAAATGCCTGAAATATAGATGATGGCCAGCATGGGCCAGATCTCGGCAAGGCTGCGGCGAACGCGACCCCACCCCGAAGCGGCCGCCGGCGTGCCGGCAATCCACTTGGCAATCGGCGCTCGGTTCTGCAGCACGAAGATGATCGTCAAGAGGGCGAGCACCAGGCCCACCGCATTGAGCATCAGCGCGTAGATCGCCCCAGGAACACCCAGCCACCACGCCGCCTCGGGCACGGCATAACCGAATACCGCCCAAAGAGTGAACCGCCTGACCCAGATGTAGAGATAGTTGCGGGTTTCGCCGTCGAGCGGGACGAATACCGCGCCGCCATCGACAGGCAGCAGCATGTTTCGGGCGATACAAAGGATGAGACGCGCCTCGACCGCTGCATTGACCAGCACCGACAACATGATCCGGGCGCGGGTCAGCGGCTCGACCGCCATCGACAAGACTGTGTATGCGACAGCGGCAAAGGCGAGAACCGGCAAAATGTCGAGGACGAGGCCGAGCAGTGCGAACAGAGCGCGGACGGTTCGAGTGTCGCTGCGTCGCGCCGGCAAGCGCGGCATCAGTCGCGCCAGGATCCGGCGCAGGATCCATCCGGCGATGAAGGCGGTGCCGAAGATCAGGACAAAGTCAACTCCAGCCTCGGTCCACAGCCGTCTTGCTGCGGGATCGGAGATCTGGTGTCGGGCCCAACGGACCAGCCGCGGCGCGTCGATGATTACGGCGACGCCGGCCAATATTTCGCCGGTGAAGGCGTCAATCTGTTGCGACAGCTGACCAAAGAACGCCGGGCCTTCGGGCTGTTCCGCCGCAGTCCCGCGTTGGGCGGCGATCAGCGCCCGCAGCTCGGCGACAAGCTTCGCGCGTGCGGCATCGTCCTGCAGGGTATCGACGAGGCGCTCCAGCTCGTCGACTGTCACCGGCGCGGGTAGCGCGGCTGGTGTCGGCGTGTCCGCTCGCGCTGCGGCCGGCACAATGATGGCAAAACAAAACAGCGCCAGAAGAGCGGCTCGGTACCCCAATTCCCGAATCCGTCCGCGTGTTCTTATTCCAAACAGTCGAGCATCAAGTCGGTTCCCGCTCGCGCATCAAACCAGCGACGGCGAGCGCGTCGACATCACCGCGGCGCTCGAGACCGGCGATGACGCGTGGACGATCGACCGCCGGCCGGTTCTGGCTCAGCTTGAACTTGCCTTCCAGTCGGGTAACGGTGATGTCGAGTCCGACAATCCCTTTCAGCATGCCCTTGAGGTAGGTTTCGGGGAGGTCCTGCATCCGCCACGGAGCCGGATTGCCGGCTTCATGACGATCCGAGAGACGGCGCAGCAGGCGGCGCAGCCAATCGCCGTCTTCAATCAGCCGGACCGTCCCGTAGGCATGGATATCGACATAGTTCCAGGTCGGCACTGCTGGGCCGGCCGCATACCAGCTCGGTGAGATATAGGCGTGCGGACCGCTAAAAATTGCCAGCACTTCGCCACCTTTGGCGAGGTGCTGGACTTGCGGGTTCGGGCGCGCCAGGTGGCCGACCAGGCACAGTTCCTCACCGTGGCGCTCGACCAGGAACGGAATATGGCTCGCGACAAGCCCGCCGGCACCATAGCTGACGAGGAGACCGAAATCGTGTTGCTCGATATGCGCGACCAACACGTCGGGGCGCGTTTCGGTAAAGTGAGGAGGCAAATAGACCACGCCATCAACTCCCGCTTACGGTGGCCTTAGTGCATATGCCCGGCGACGAAGGTGGCCAGCAACACCGCTCCCGTTGCGAGCAGGATGCCGCCCGAGCCGCGGTTGATCCAGGCAAGATGACGCCGTCCAAACGAGCCGCCAAACAACCCGATGCCGAAGCTGAGCCCCGACCACCACAACAGCGAGCCAATCCAAACGCCGAGAACGAGGATCGCGGCGCGTCCCAGCGTCGCCTCCTCACCGCTGAGGCCGACAGCGGCGAAGATGCCCAGGAACGCGACTATCGTTACAGGGTTGATCAGGGTCAGCCCGAAGGTAGAAGCATAGTCCCGGAAAAGGGTCTCAGGGTCAGGCTGCGATGGTCGCTTCGCCGGTGGCTCGGAGGCCAGGGCGGAACCGCCGACATAGACCAGATAGCAACCGCCGGCGGCACGCAGCCAACTCTCATAGCCGAAGAGCCAGTCGGCGACAACGGTCAGACCGAACCCTGCGATGATCCCGAACACCGCGTCGGCGGTCGCCGCCCCGAGTCCCGACACGAAACCAGCCAGCCTGCCTTGGAATATCGTCCGGCGAACGCACATCACGCCAACCGGGCCGACCGGTACCGCGATGATCAAACCGATCGCGACGCCCTTTAGAAAAAATACCAAAAGCACCTGGGCGCCCTCCCGGCAGAAGCGCGCGCCAGTGTCCGAAAAGGAGCGTGGGGGCGCAACCCGAAATGCCGGCGCTGCAAGAGGTTCCGAGCCGGGCTATGCTGTTTGCGAAACTGCGGAGAGTCGTCGATGACTGCCACCGAAGGTGTCTACCGGTTCGAGTTCACGTCGATCGATGGCGACAGGCTGCCGTTGCACGCTTGGCGTGGTCGACCGGTCCTCGTCGTCAACACTGCGTCTTACTGCGGGTACACACCGCAATACAGCGATCTCGAGGCGCTCTGGCAGCGCTACCGCGGCCGCGGTCTCGTCGTGCTCGGCGTGCCGTCGAACGATTTCGGAGCGCAGGAGCCGGGATCGGCCGTCGAAATCAAGCGGTTTTGCGCGGCGGGTTACGCCGTCGACTTTCCCCTCGCGGAGAAATCCCGGGTTATCGGCGCCGAGGCTCATCCGTTTTACCGGTGGATCGCCGAGGAGCTCGGCGAGGCCGGCACACCGCGTTGGAACTTTCACAAATACCTGATCGGTCCCGACGGCCAGCTTGCCGGCACCTGGCCGTCGCAGGTCGTCCCGACCGACAGCCGAATCACTACCGAAATCGAGCGCTTGCTGCCAAACCAGCCCTAGGTCCCGTGGTGGCTGGCTCGACTGGAGCGAGGGGAATGGCGAGCGTGGTGGACAGATCACTCGCGCTCGTAACTGTCCGGACGGTGAGCATGTCTCGCTTGCCGCGGATCTCGATCTCGTAGCGCGGAAATGCAGAGAGATCGAGCGCGGCACGCAATATGGTCTCCTCCGATACGACGAGTTCGCAGCCATAGGTTTTTGTCAGGGTTTCGAGGCGGCTGGCGGTGTTGACCGCGTCGCCGATCGCGGTCATCGCGACGGCACTGCCATAGCCCATCTCGCCGACGATCGTCGGTCCGATGTGAATTCCGATGCCGATGCGCAATGGCTGATCGAGCTCGCCGTGCAGCGAACGATTGAGCTCTTCCAGTCGTTCGGACATCAGCCGGGCTGCGTCGAGCGCGGCGCGGCTGGCGGCTCGAGCATCGCTCTCGATGCCGAACAATGCCATGACGCCGTCGCCGATGAACTTGTCGACGCGGCCTCCCGCCGCCTCGACCGCCCGTCCCATCGCCGCGAAATACCGATTGAGCACGAAGACCACGTCGTAGGGGAGCCGTCCTTCGGCGAGGCTGGTGAAGCCCCGAATATCGGCGAACAGGATGGCGATTTCCCGCTCGCTGCCCTGCGCGAAATCGACCCGACGCCGGCCGTCCGCGGCATGCGCAAAAGGCGGGAGCAGTGGCGTCACCTCAATTGTGCGGTGTGGGCGTAGCTGGCAAGCGAGGCGCACATTGGGTGTCGCGCCGATACGGCGCAACACGCGCAGCTCATCGTCGCTAGGCGGATCGATGCCGCGAGCCTCACCGCGCACTCGGATGCGGCAGGTCGAGCAGCGTCCCCGACCGCCACAGACATGGGCGTGCGGAATTCCAGCAAGCCGGCTCGCCTCGAGCACGCTGGTGCCGGGCGTGACCTCGACAAAGCGGCCGTCCGGATAGCC
>JAFAHQ010000276.1 GCA_019237135.1 Alphaproteobacteria bacterium | reverse complement strand
TTTGCCCGCCGCCGGGTGTTGGCGTCCATCTGCGCGAGCGGCACGCCGAACACCTGGCTCGCGGTTAGCGCATGAATGTCGATGCCGTCCCGAAAGGCTTGTTTCAGCTCGGGTACGTCGGCGACATGGGCGGCTAGACGCAGCTCGATCTGGCTGTAATCCGCCGATAGCAGCAGATGGCCGGGCTCGGCGACAAAGGCGCGCCGGATGCGCCGGCCTTCCTCGGTGCGGATCGGGATGTTCTGCAGGTTGGGATTATTCGACGAGAACCGTCCCGTCGCCGCCACCGCGAGCGCGTAGGAGGTATGCACCCGCCCGGTCTCGCGGTCGATCTCTTCGCCGAGCGCGTCGGCATAGGTCGATTTGAGCTTGGTCAGCTGGCGCCATTCGAGGACCTGCCCCGGCACCTCGTGCAATGGCGCCAATTCTTCGAGGATCGAGGCGTCGGTGCCGTAGGCGCCGGTTTTGCCCTTCTTGCCGCCGGGCAGGCCGAGCTTGTCGAACAGCACGTCGCCCAGCTGCTTGGTCGAGCCGATGTTGAACTCGTTGCCCACCGCGCGAAAGATCGCCTGCTCGATCTCGGCAATGCGCCGCGCAAAATCGCGCGAAAGCTCGGCAAGGGCTGCTCGGTCGACTTTGATCCCGCGGCACTCCATCGCCGCGACGACCGGGACGAGCGGCCGTTCGATCGTCTCGTAGAAGGCCGTCATCTTCTCGCGCACGAGCCGCGCCTTCAGCAGCATGTGGAGGCGCAGCGCCGCGTCGGCGCGCTCAGCGGCAAAGTCGCGCGCTGCCTCGCGCGGCACCTCGGCGAACGCGATCAGGCTTTTGCCGGTGCCGACCAGCCCTTTGAGCGGTTGCAACTCATGCTCGAAAGCGCGGCGGACCAGATGCTCGATCGTATGCTCGGCTTGGCCGCCGTCGAGCACGTAGGACATCAGCATCGTGCAATCGTAGGGCGCAAGCTCGATGCCATAGCGCGCCAAGAGGTGTGCCGCGGTCTTGACGTCGTGCCCGATCTTGAGCACGCCCGGGTCCTCGAGCAGCGGCCGCAACCGGTCGATGGCCGCCTGTAGCGACAGCTCGCCGGTTCCGCCGAGGTCAAGGGTCCCGGCAACGCGATGGGCGAGCGGGACATAGGCCGCGAGACCCGGCGCTAGTCCCATGGCGATTCCGGCTAGAGCCGAGCGGGCGCCGGGTACGGCACTCGCCTCCGGCCAGACCGCGACCACACCGGCCTGCTGTGCGGCTTCGATCCAGTGGTCGAGACCCTCGGTCGTATCAACCAGCGCATAGGTACGCGGCGCCGTAAAGGGTGGAATTTCTGGGACGACCGGCTCCGGCTGCTCGACCGGCACAGCTTCCGCCGCGATGGAAAGCCGCTGTACGATGCGCCCCTTGAGCGCGCGCAGCTCCATCTCATCCAGAAATGGGAAAAGCTTCTCGGGGTTGTATGGCTTGACTTTGAGCGCGGACAACGGACAGGGCAGCGGCACGCTATCGTCAAGCTTGACCAATTCCTTCGACAATCGCGCCTTGGCTTCGTTCTGGATCAGTGCCTCGCGCCGCTTTGGCTGCTTGATCTCACCGGCGCGAGCGAGCAAGCTCTCAAGGTCGCCATAAGTATTGATCAGCTCGGCGGCGGTCTTGACGCCGATCCCGGGCACACCCGGCACGTTGTCGGTGCTGTCCCCGCATAGTGCTTGCACCTCGATGACTTTATCCGGGCCGACGCCGAACTTTTCGCGCACTTCCGCGTCGGCGATCGGGCGATCACTCATCGGGTCGCGCATCTTTACGTCGTCGCTGACGAGCTGCATCAGATCCTTGTCGGACGACAGGATGGTCACCTTCGCTCCGGCCTCGACAGCATGGCGCGCATAAGTCGCGATAAGATCGTCTGCCTCGAAGTCCGGCATCTCGATCTGACAGATATCGAACGCTGCCGCCGCGCGCCGTACATGCGCCAATTGCGGGATTAGATCCTCCGGCATCTCGCGTCGATTGGCCTTATATTCACCATATATGCGATTGCGGAAACTAATGCCGGACGCATCGAAAATCACAGCCATATGATCGGCATCAGTTTCGCGTCTATACTTATCCAACATGTTGCTAAATAGTGTTACCACCTCCGTGACCATACCATCCGACTTCCGCTGAAATACCGGTTCACTGCTACGCGCACGGGCGTAGTAGGCGCGGAAGATAAAACCGGAGCCGTCGATCAGAAACACGTGACGGGGCGCCGCCCCCTCAGCGCCGCTAGGCGTGGCGCCTGGCGCAGGCTTTGGCGGATGGGTAGTTCCAGACGGTGCCGGCTCTGATACGATTGTGTCGATAATCTCGTTCACGGTTTCCTTCACTCAGGCGTTGCGCTGTTCCGGCTCGCCCGACGGTGGGATTTCGCCGGTACCGGCCGCCGAACTCGCACGGTTGACGTAGAGACGGGAACAGTAGGGACATTGGATCTTCCCGGAGGGGCCCAGGTTCAGATAGACCCTCGGGTGGCCGAGCGGGCCTTCGCCACCGTCGAAAACAGCGACAATCTCGTCGATGTAGATGGTTTCGAACGGCGTCATAGACCACCGGGGATGTACGGTGGGCGCTACTAAAGCGCCCGGTTGACCGTATGTCGGGGTGGATGATACCGATTGGCACGGCACAATCAATGACCCGCTATGGTTCTCCTCGGCGAGTGGACACCGGCATCGAATCTGAGCTTCGTCCTCGAGCACGACTGCTCTATTAGGTACGACGGCGCTCGATCGGGGTGA
>JAFAHQ010000193.1 GCA_019237135.1 Alphaproteobacteria bacterium | reverse complement strand
CGCCGAGCGTTTGCGGTGGCGCGTTTATGCCATGGTCGGAGCGCCGCTTTCTTGCCACGCCCGGCCATTACAGCGATAGCCGATTGCTGCAAAGCGACGGCCTTCTCCATCACCATGCGCTGATACTCCGCGGGGCTGCACGTGCCCCGAGCGATCATTGCGGTTCGGCGTGCAATCGTCTCCCATGACGCCATCGCCAGCTCTGTCACCATCCTCGGGAATGTGGTGGCGCGGCGACGGACAGGTCTTTTCATGATCACGAAGCGTGCTGCTCTTCGGCGCTGATCCGGCCGGCCTTGATCGCGTCCAGCAGCGCGCGCCAATCCCGTTCCGTCTGGTCGGCGTAAGCCAACGCGAATTCCGCGATCGCTTTGTCGAATTCGCTGTCATCACCCATGTAACCCGAGAGCGCCACAGCGTCGCCGGCACGCGCATGGGCGCGCGCCAGGGTGCGACCGCACAGCTTCGCGTAATACGGCAGCACCTCTCGCAGCAACGCGCCCAAATTGGCCAGACGTGAATCTTTTAGCCGCCGAACGTAGAAGAAACGCCCGTCGACTCGGTTCTGGGTCCAACCGAGAAAGATGTCGGTGGCGGCTTGCATCATACGCTGCCCGACCACCACCCGCTCGCCGTGATTGGCGTAGTCGGATGCGCCGGCGAACGGCGCGAGCACCGATTCCTGAGCCTCCTTGACTTGCAACAGCAACGGCGAACCATCGTCCGCAACGAACAAGCCAATCGCACAGAACGTACCGACACTGCCCACGCCAACGGTCTTGAACGCGACGTCGCGGCGATGGTAGCGCCGCAATAGCACGCGCCGGTCCTCCTGCAACGTCTCGGCGTAGGACACGAAAGCCTTATGCGCATGCAGCTCGTGGTGGCTCAGATGACGAACCAGCGGCGGCCTGTCCTTGATCTTCCAGTCGCCGTTCTTCCGTTCGACCAGGCCGAAATGGTTGGCGGCACCTGCTAAAACGGCAGCACGGCGACGCTCAATCTTCTTGCGGACCTTGTCGGAGTCGACCTCAGCCATGGCGGCGACCAGATCGATCCGCGAACTCCAGGCGTGCAGCGGCGATAGCAGTGCCAGCTCTGCCAAGTGCCGGCGATAACTCTCAGTGGCAGCGTGAGCAAGGCGCCGGCATTCGCGCCCTGGCAACTTCGCGACTCGTCCGGCGACCGCGAGGCTCGCGGCAAGTCGCTTCACATCCCACTCGAAGGGAGCCGGTAATGTTTCGTCGAAGTCGTTAACATCAAAGAGCGGGGTCCCTTCCGGGCTAGCATAGCCGCCGAAATTACCCAGATGGCAATCACCGCAGGCCTGCACGCGCAGCCCAGTCGAGAGGCCCGAAGCGAGATCGGCCGCCATGACCGCCGCAGCGCCGCGCATAAAGGCGAAGGCGTCGGCCTTCATTCGCCCATGGCGCACCGGAAGCAATTCCGCGATCCGGTTCTTGCCCTGCTCGATCAGCACCTCGACAGGATCCGCGCGGTCGGCCGACACCTTCCATTCCGCATGCGCAGCAAGTGGCACCTTACGCCGCCACTCGGCTCCTGCATCGCGGCGCTCGCCGAGCCTCTGCGACCCGTATTTGTAACCAGAGGTTCTGTCCATGATTGCGAGGGCTTCACATCGTAGTTAATTTAAACTAAAGCTCCAGGGTTGCACGTTCTGTCGAGTCATGTTTCCTGCCAAGGCTCTTACCAAATCCCGAGACGGCTCGTGAAATTCGGCGCAGAGGTGACCATGCCGACAACCAAAATCATGGTAATCCGCCACGCTGAAAGACCGAACGGAGCCCAAGGCGTGATGCCGGACGGAACGCCAAACCCCGAAGCACTGACCGCCATCGGATGGCAACGCGCCGATGCGCTTGTCGGACTGTTCGCACCGCCGGGTGGGCATTTCACCGATCCACATTTGAGGACGCCGCAGGCCATCTATGCATCAGGCATTGCGCATCATAGCGACAGCCTTCGACCGCAACAGACTGTCACCCCGCTCGCCGAAAAGCTCGGCCTGCGGCTCAACACGGACTTCCCGAAAGGCGATGAAGCGGCGCTGGTGCGGGCGGCAACCACTATCGGCGGTGTCGTCCTGATCGCCTGGGAACACGAGGCCATTCCCGAGATCGCCCAGTTGATACTGGGCGGCAATCAGGGCATCCCACAACACTGGCCGGGTAATCGGTTCGATCTGGTGTGGGTATTCGATCGACCCGATCAGAGCGGCATGTGGAGCTTCGCCCAGGTGCCGCAACGACTGCTACCGGGGGATTCTGCCGATCCGATACCGCTCGGTTAGCCGGCTGGCTGCGCCGTCAAGAACCTCGCCCTTTACGGTAATACGGGCGGTAGATTGGTTCCCACATCTTTTGCGCAATAAGCCCTTCGAGCGCACTGTCGTCAAATGCGTCGCACAGCCCTTCGGTGCGGGCCTGACGGGCGACGGCGGCAGCGACGGTGATTGCGACCGAACGCAGATCGTGCACCGGCGGCAACAGGTTTGCATCGGCGTTGCGAAGAGCCTGCGAGACGCCGGCAAGCGCCTTTGCCGCCGCGACGAACATGTCGTCGCTGACCCGCCGGGCCTTGACGGCGAGCACCCCTAAGCCGACACCCGGGAAAATATAAGCATTGTTGGTCTGGTCGACGGTAAATTGCTTGCCGTCGATCTCAACGGGAGGGAACGGACTGCCGGTGCCGATCAGTGCGCGCCCGTTGGTCCAGCGCAGCAGATCTGCGGGTGTGGCCTCGCTGCGCGAGACCGGATTGGAGAGCGGAAAGATCACCGGCCGCTCGACCGCACTCGCCATCGTGCGCGCAACATCTTCGGTGAACATGCCAGGTTGACCCGACACCCCGATCAGCACCGTCGGCCGTGCATTCTTCACAACGTCGAGCAGGTCTATGCGATCGGGACGCGACCGGGACCAACCGGCGACAGCCGGGCTCGGTTGGACAAACGGCAATTGGAAGGGCTGCAGATCCGCCATGCCCTCGACCAGCAGACCGTCGCGGTCGACCGCAAAGAACCGTCGTCTGGCCGCGGCCTCGGGGACGCCGTCGTCGATCATCAGCTTCAGCAGCAGATGGCCAATGCCGCAGCCCGCGGTTCCGGCACCGAACAGCACAAAGGTCTGGTCGCGCAGCACCGTTCCGGTGACACGCGTTGCGGCGAGCAATGTGCCGGCCGCGACCGCCGCAGTGCCTTGGATGTCGTCGTTGAAGGTGCACAAGCGGTCGCGATAGCATTCGAGGATGCGCCCGGCATTGGCGCGCGCAAAATCCTCCCACTGCAGCAATACATGCGGCCAACGCCGCTCCACGGCGGTGACGAACTGCTCGATGAAGGCGTCATAGTCGGCGCCGCGCACGCGCTCGTGCCGCCAGCCGATATAGACGGGGTCGGCGAGCCGCTCGCGATTGTCGGTGCCGGTGTCGAGAAGAATGGGCAAAGTCGTCGCCGGGTGGAAGCCGGCGCATGCGGTGTAGAGCGAGAGCTTGCCGATCGGGATCCCCATGCCGCCGGCACCCTGATCGCCAAGCCCCAATATTCGCTCGCCGTCGCTGACGACGATCGCCTCGATCCGGTCGAAACGGGGGTGGGCGAGTATGTCGGCTATCCGATCGCGGTGCGGCCAGCTCAGGAACAGGCCGCGCGGGTAGTGCCAATAGTTGCTGAACTCCTGGCAACCCTGTCCGACGGTCGGCGTATAGACGAGCGGCAGCATCTCACCGAGGTTGCGCGTCAGTAGCGCATAAAACAGTGTCTCGTTGGCGTCCTGCAGCCCGCGCAGAAAGACGTAGCGATCGAGGTCGCGGTCGAATTTGCGAACCGCCTGGAGCCGTCGAGTGAGTTGATTGTCTAGCGTACCGACATGCGGGGGTAGAAGGCCGTGCAATGCGAAGGTGGTGCGCTCGTCGTCGTTAAAAGCCGTGCCCTTGTTCAACAGCGGATTGGTCAGCAGGGCCGCACCTTCGAGGTCGACCTCGATACCCGCCTGCCCTCGAGGCGCTTCAGCGGTCATGCGACTCGCACCTCGACCGTACCGATGTCGGAAAAGCTCGCCCAGGCGCGATCGCCCGGAGAGAGCGGGAACTGGCGCACCATGGAGCCGGTCATCACTACGTCGCCCACCTGCAGGCTGCGTCCGTATGCGCCGAGCTTGCGTGCAAGCCAAGCGACCGAATTCAGCGGGTGGTCGAGCACCGCGGCGCCGGCACCCGTCGCTACGACGCTGCCGTTCAGCTCGACGCGAGCTTCCACCTGATCGAGCCGCAAGGCCGGCGCAAGCTCGACCGGCTCGCCGAGTATGACCGAGCGCTGCTGCGCGTTGTCGGCCATCATCAGCGCAATCTGCGTGGGGTCGCCGCGCGTCTCGGTGATCTCGAAAGACGGGTAAACCACCGCGGCCGCTGCCTGCACTTCCTCCATCGACACCTCGCCTGCGAGCGGCCGACCCAACCGCACGCAAAGCTCGGTTTCGAAGCCGGGCCTGATGAGCTCCCCGGGAGCGAACACATGGCCGCTCGGCCGGCTCTCGAGGATGCAACCGAAGCAAGGCTCGTGAAAACCGAACTGCTCCTGGATCGCTTTGGAAGTGAGACCGACTTTCCAGCCGATCTGCCGTTCGCCGGCCGCGCAACGGCGGTCGATCAGCGCCAATTGGATATGGTACGCCTCATCCAAGCTCAGTCGGTCGAAATAGTCGGCCGGGAAGCACTCGCCGCGGGCGCGCGCCGCCGAGAACTCCTCTATTGCGCGCTGCAGATCGATTGTCATGACGGGCACCCCACAAGAATGCCGAGTCGCACGGCGGTGACCGGGCGTGTCTCTACACCGGCATCGTCCGCTTTTGGTGGGCGCGGCCAATGATCGAGGTCTCCTCACGGTGACCGGCGATGACGCGCACCCCCTCGTCGAGCTTGGCGATGACGTTTTCGGGTGTCGCGGTTTCGAGAAACGCGACACCGTTTTTGCGGCAGGCGGCAAAGACCCGCTCGCGCGCCTCCCGCATCTCCGGCGGGTAGGGGTCACGCGGCACCGCCAAGTATCCGAGCGCCAAGCCGAGATCGCCCGGGCCCATCTCGGCAAAGCCGAGGCCCGGCACGGCGAGGATTTCTTCGCAATTGGCGACACCTTCGGGGCTCTCGAGCTTGACCCCGAGCATCAGCTGGCCCTCGGGGTTGAGCAGCCAGGGATCGCATCGCTCGAGATATTCCTCGGGCGAGATCCCCCACACCGGGGCGGCGGTGGCTTCCGAGCCACGGCCGCGCGTACCGAGCCCGAGCCGGCCGCCGGTGGCTGCTCGCGCGGCACCGTGCATCCGTGCGATCGGCGAGGGAAGAGACGGGTCGACGCCATCACGATGGTGCGGATAGCGGCAGGATTCGACAAAGGCGCGGACGGCATCGGCCGATTCGGCCTGGCACAACAGGACCCCGTGCACGCCGCGGCCGAGGATCTGGCGGAACTGCCAGGCATTGAAGCGGACATTGGCGGCGTCGGTGCCGTTGACCGGCGCCTCGACAACGATGGTCGGCGTGTGGTGGCCCGAGCGTGTTGGGCCGCCATCGACGAGACCGCGCATGTACTCGGCGAGACCCGCCATGTCGAAGGAGCCATGCTCCATCCCGACATTGATGTAATCGGCCCAGGTGTGCGCATCTTCGCGCCCTTGAGAATAGGTCAGCGCGTGTCCGCTATGGCCGCCGACATAGTAGATCGCCTGGTCTTGCGCCAACAGTTCGAGGGCTCGGTTGATATGGCGCGCCACGATGCCTCCTCTCTGCTGCATTGCATGATAATCAAAAGCCGGGGCCGCTCATGTAGCCGTTGAGCTCTTGTGTGGCTATCGTCGTGTCGACATAGCCGAAAGTGCCGTGGTCTTTTACTTCTCGCGCTGCATTGACAAGGCCGCTCATGGCCGCCCGATAAAGCGATGTCGCGAGGCTGATTCGTTTGACGCCGGCCCCTGCGAGCTCTGCGGTCGAAAACGATCGGCCTTTGATGCCTGCCATAAAGTTGAACGGTCGTGACAACGCGGCGCAGACCATCTGAACAGCAGCGAGGTCCGGTAAACCTGGCGCCATCAGTACATCGGCACCCACTGCTTCGAACGCCTTCAGCCGTTGTATCGTATCGTCGAGGTTCGGATTGCCGCGCAGGAAGTTCTCCGCTCGCGCGGTCAAGGTGAACGGGAACGGCAATTTGCGCGCCGCCTCGGCGGCCGCAGCCACCCGCTCCTGTGCGTGGCTCAAATCGAACAGCGGCTTTTGCGGATCGCCACTGAAATCCTCGATCGAGCCGCCGACCAAGCCGACAGCCGCGGCAAGACGTATCGTCTCCGCAGCGCCCTCCGGCGCGTCGTCGAAACCTTTTTCCAAATCGGCCGAAACCGGCAGATCGGCGGCCGCGACGATCGCGCGGGCATGGTCGAGCGCCTCCTGTCGGGTCACCATGCCGTCGCGGCGGCCCAGCACCCCGGCCGAGGCGCCGCTCGACGTCGCCAGCGCCCGAAATCCAAGCCCGGCGAGGATCCGCGCAGAGCCCGCGTCCCATGCGTTGGCGATTACGAAAGATCCGGGTTCTTGGTGCAACGCATGGAACCGATTGGCCTTTTCGAGTTGGCTGGATGTCATGCCGGTCTCCTGGCTACTCAGTAATGCATCAAGGAGTCGAAGCGGGTGTGGGAGCCGCTTGATTACGACCAGCACCCGTCGGAGGCGGCGCCGGAAGCGTCTCCGGTCCAAAACCTGGTACGTATACACCTTGAGGTGGCGGAGGCGCGGGGTTGATTGGAGCAGATTGCTGAGGACAACCGACAAGTGCAAGAGCTGCTCCGATCAGGAGCACGGATGCAATCGTTCTGAGCATTGGCTTATCCTCCATCGTTGATCCTACTTATCACGGCCGTCGCCGGCAAAGGGTAACCAATTTTTCCACGACAGTCTGAGTGTGATCTAGCTCACACCCGTCGATCGATACGTGAAAGACGCTACTGTGCGTGGGAGGTCACTTGGGAACCAACGACCACGATGCGCGCCCGCCCTCCACGGTGGAATCCATCGGCGAAGCAGGCCTTTTTGACGGAGCATTTTTAGTCGTTAGTGTCAGTTCGAAGCGCTTTAGGGGAGATCGGATCATAGGCCATTCCTGGAGATCAATGCGCGCACCGTCGAGCCGCTGTAACCGTGATGCTGCTGGGCGGGATTGGGCCGCTAGTTGTAGTGAGCTTCATTTTCGACGGGCTGACGTTCCAGGCGTGGCTCGGGCCACTGGCCGCGAGCGCCCAGCTGGACCATAGGAGATGCCAGAGACCGCGCATCGGGAAGGTGGTTTTCTTTCCACTACTAGGATCAATTGATTTAGATCAAAGCCTGATGGTTCGTGTCAAAGCAAGGTCAAAAACGGGTAGAAACGGGAGATGCGACACAGAGCCATGCTGAAAAGACGACAGTTATTGACGACCGGGGTGGGGGCCGCCGCTGCTCTCACATTGCCGTGGAGTATGCGGAGGGCGTACCCGTTCGCTCAAAGCCGGACGAACATTCAGAAGTTCGTCAATAACTTGCCCGGCTTGGGGCCCGCGGGTGCCAACCAGATCGGGCAGTACCTTACGCTGCCCACAAAATCGACCACAAAATTTGCTGGGCTGACGACCGACGTCTACCACCTCGGCGTGACCCAGTTCAGCCAACAGATTCTCTACTACCCGAATGCACCACAGACGAAATTCTGGGGGTATTACGACTTGGCGTCGGGTGACCACAAATATCTGGGTGGGGTCATCGTGGCTAACCGAGGCACGCCGGTGTTGCTTAATATTACCAACAATTTGCCCGGCGCTACCCTGATTCCGGTCGATCCGACGATTATGGGTTCGGCAACCCAGACGGTCGGAGGTTTGCCAAAGAATCGGATTGCGACCCACCTTCACGGCGGTTTCACCCCCTGGTTCAGTGACGGCACGCCCTTCCAGTGGTTTACACCTGCCGGCCCAAACTACGTGCAAGGCGAGAGTTTCATGAACGTGCCGGGCACAAGCCCCTCACAGGGTACCGCGACTTACTGGTATCCCATGGACCAAAGCGCCAGGTTGGTTTGGTACCACGATCACGCTATGGGTATTACCCGAACCAACGCTTACGCCGGCATCGCCTCGGCATTGCTGATCATCGATAAATTCGAAACGAGACTTGTCGATTCCGGCCACCTTCCCGACCTTGTCGGCATTCCGCTAGTGATCCAGGATAAAAGCTTTGTCCCCAGTGACATCGCCATGCAAGATCCGACTTGGCAGGGGCTCGGTGAGGGCAATCTCTGGTACCCGCACGTTTACGAACCAACCAGCGTTGGGGGCACAGGACCGAATCCTAGTTGCATGGCCAATCCGACAGGGCGGTGGGACTACGGACCTTGTGCCGCCCCACCAGCCGTGCTTCCGGGATCCTCGTTCTACACGCTCCCCACGCCGGCCTCGGTGGTGGCCGAAGCCTTCTTCGACACCATCCTCGTCAATGGTGGTGTCTACCCGGTGGTCACCGTACCACCCCAACGCGTCCGCTTCCGCCTGCTGAACGGCTCGCAGGCCCGCTTTTACCACCTGAACCTCTACCAGGAAAGTTCGACGGCTGGTGAAGCCAATACGAACAAGCCCGGACCGGCCATGTACCAAGTCGGCACCGAGGGCGGCTTCCTGCCGGCAGTAGCCGTGCACCGCAATGGCATCCCGTGCCCGCTCTTAGGTCCCGACACTGCCGATCCTGATGGGCCTTTCAATCTGTTGCTGGCACCGGCAGAGCGAGCCGATGTCGTAATCGACTTCAGCGGTGTCTCCCCGGGGCGGAGCTTCATCCTCTACAACGATGCGCCGGCGCCGTTCCCTGGTGGCGACCCCAGGAACGATTATTTCACCGGCGACCCGGATCAGACCGCCATTGGCGGCGCACCGACGACCTTGCCGGGGTTTGGGCCAAACACCCGAACGGTGATGAAAATCGGCGTCGCCGCCGGACGCGGGGACAGCGTCAAAACTTCAGCCTGGCTGGCGCCTCTAAATGCGCTGCTCAGAACCAATTTTCTTACCGGAAACCAACCAAGCCTGCTCTACAACAGCGGCGACCCATCGGTGCCGCGTTTTCCTTATACCGGGCCTCCCAAGGGAGCCACCGTTCGTCAGTTGACCCTCAACGAGGACTTCGACGAATACGGACGCCTGATCCAGACATTGGGCACTGTCAGCAGCATCAGTAGCGATAATCAAGGACTGAACACCTGGGGTGTGCCGTACACATCATCAGCCACAGAGACCCCGAAAGCCGGCGCGATCGAGGTCTGGCAACTGTTCAACCTCACCGGCGATACCCATCCGATCCATTTCCACCTGGTAAACGTCCAGATTATCCAGCGACAGATGTTTATAGGCGATCCGGCGAGCGGTATTACGCTGCTCGGGAGCCCAATACCGCCAGACGATAATGAGATCGGCTGGAAGGATACGGTGCGGATGAACCCTGGGGAAGTCACGACGGTGATTATGCAGCTCAACTTGCCGAGCCTGCCGGCTTCGATGGGCAATCCTTTGAGCCCGCGGACCGGCGGCCATGAGTATGTATGGCATTGCCACATCCTCGAACACGAAGAACACGACATGATGCGGCCTCTGGTGGTCTTTTAAAGCAGTCAGATCCTGGAACGCCTATCGAAGTCGGAGCCCTGCGGCAAACCGCAGGGCGTCCTGTGGGGGGATGCCCCAACAACGCCCCGAACCCACAATCGCCGCCGCTGCCCTACCCCTCTTTAGCTCTTTGTGTCGGTGCCCCGCTCTCCACCGTTTGGATGACCTCAAAGCCTTCGAACTCCGGGTGGCCGAGATAAAGCGG
>JAFAHQ010000153.1 GCA_019237135.1 Alphaproteobacteria bacterium | reverse complement strand
CGACCGAGGAGACGATGAGCTTCGAGACGAGGCTCAGCCCGTCAATGCCGGAGGCGCGCGATCTGGGGCGGCGCGCCCGACAGCTGCTGCCTTCGATCGGCGAGGTCGAGCCGGAGGCGGTGCGCATCGCCATCCGGCCGATCCCCGGCGACCATTTCTCCGCCATCGGACCAATGCCGCGGACTTCCGGCTACTATATCGCCGTCACCCACAGCGGCGTGACGATGTCGGCATTCCTTGGCGCGGTGGTGGCCGATGAGATCGTAGGTGGGCGGCGAAGGGCCGAGCTCGCCGATTTCCGGCCCGCGCGTTTCTTCAACTGACCTGCAGACGGAGGGTTTGATGTCGCGGACCAGAGCAGCTGACGATTTCACGACAATCCGTGCCCGCATGGAGGAGTTGCAGCGGGAGCGGCTGCCCGAGCACCCCGTCCCGACAACCGGCACCAAGGTCGCGTTTCATCGCGGCCCTTGTGCCTGTGGCATGGCCCTGTTCCCCGACGAGTGCGACGGAACGTGTAAAATGTTGTGAATGGGCGTCCGGCGCCATCGATCTTGACAGTTGTCGTGCTTTGCAGCGGACGGCCGCGGAGGTAAAACTGCGGGAACCCAAATGGAGGACACCCCATGATCGAGATGATCGACATGCATGCCCATTGGCGACCCGCCGCAGTCGCCGACGCCCTGCGCGCTCGTACCAGGGAACCGCGCATCCACCGCAATCAGGACGGCGTCGAGGTGCTGAAGGCCGGACGAATGGGCGAAGAGCCGATCGCCAAGGCCTTCGACGACGTCGATTTCCATCTCGCGCGGATGGACCGCCAAGGGGTCGAGACGAGCGTGCTCTCCCTCCTCGGCTCGTTCTGCTGGATCGAGTCCCAGCCGCCGGAAGAGTCGGTGCCGCTGTGCCGGAGCGTCAACGACGGGCTTTCCGCGATTTGTCAGAAGCATCCCGGCCGGTTCGCCGCCTATGCCGCGCTGCCCCTGACGGACATTGCCGCGGCCGCCGCCGAGCTGGAGCGGGCGCTCGGGCTGCCGGGCATGATCGGCGCGCAGATCCCGGGAAACTACTTCCTCACGCGCAAGGACGCCGAAGCGATGCGTCCGCTGCTGGAAGTCGCGAACCGCCACCACGCGGTTCTCTTCATCCACAACGGCCCGCGGCCGGGCGACGCTTACCCCAAGGTCTCTGGCGATACGGACAACGCGCGCCGCCGCAACGGCACGCTCGATATGCAGGCGAGCCTGTCTTCGGTGATGGTGACCTTGTGTCTGACCGACTTCCTCGCGTCCTACCCGGACGTGACGATCCAGGTCCACAATCTGGGCGGCAACATTCCTTTCGAGGTCGAGCGCATGGACCACCGCTGCCTGCTCGACACGCCGGAGGAGGAGCTGCCGTCGTCACGCTTTCGCAGGGCGCAGGTCTACGTGGACTGCAACTCGTTCGGCTCGCATGCGATCGAGTCGGCCGTGCGCCTGTACGGCGCCGAGCACATCGTGTGCGGCACCGACGGCACCGAGTTCGGCTGCGACTGGACCCGGAAGGCGCTTGCCGAAGCACAGATTGGCGAGGAAGCGCGCGAGCAGATCCTGCACCGCAATGCCGCTGCAATGATCGCCCGCGTCAGGACTGCGCAGCGCGAAACAGTCGCCGCCTAATCCTCCTGCTCCCATGCCTGAACCCGAACGCATCGATCGGCGCCGGGCGGCACTGATCGCTTACGACGTTTGCCGGCGCGCGCTAACTCCACCGGATCCCGCGCGGCGGGCAGCGATACGGCCGCCCACGCCTATAGTCTCGACAAGGCGATGAAAATGTACGCGCGCATCCGCAGCCTCGACCAGGCCACGGCGATGCTGCAGGAGTAGGCGGATAACAAATGCTCACTGCCAGAGCCGGCAATACTCCGGGGAGTCTTCGAGATTGGGGCCAGGGGTACCGTCCGGAGCCAGGACCTTGAGCCAGCCGTTGGGTTGCGCCGCCCTGGGCGTCTCGCCGCAATTGGTGTGGACCCAATCGATGCCCAGGCCGCCTTGGGCATAGAGCCTGCCGCAGAGTTCCAGCCGGTCGCCGGTCCGGATCGCCAAAAGCGGTGCCGGAACACTCTCTCCCGCCGCGTCGTACCCGGTCGCGAAGACGTTATCGATGGCGACATCGTAGGACTGCCCGTCCTGATCCGACAGAAGCGTGAGATGCGTGTGGGATAACTCAACCCCATCCCGCGCTTGACCGGGTGCGAAGGTCGGGCCTTTGGTCACCTTGCCGGTGAGATAAGAGCCGGCGTTCGCGCGGCATAGCGCGGCCTCGTCCGCGCGAGCTGTGCCCGAAGCGATAAGGCAGAGGGTGAAGACCCCAAGGAGTTTCATGATTGGTCTCCCGAGCCGGTCGTAAGACAAGCGCCTGAGGCGTGAACCGAACGGCAACAATACTGCAGCCACCGGCGCAAGAACGTCGTTTCTCGGCGCCGCGCGGTCCAAAGCCAGGCGGTTTATAATTTTGTGGCAAGCAGCTCACCGAGGTGCATGTCCAGCTGACTGATCGCATTGGCATCAGCGCCGAATAGCGCCAAATGCCCGTCGATGGTTTGGATCGGCCGGAACTCGGCATTGGGAATGAGCCGCCAATCAGCCTGGCAATCAGCCGGCGGAAAGAACATGTCGGAAGACATCGGCATGACAAAGGTCTTGGCTTTGACTCGGCCCAGCGCGGCCCGCAAGTCGCCACCAGTGTGGCGGCTCACGTCACCGCGCTGCCATTTCCATGCCATGCACAGCAGATCGTTCGGATCCATCGCGCTGAAATAGCCGTACATAAAATTGACAATAAAATCTTCCAGAGACGAAAAGCCTAATGCCTTATGCCGATTTTCTTTGAAAAATTCCGTGCTCCAGCCCATTACTGCCCACAGCTTGGCGTGACGCAACAGCCCCTCGCGTACGTCCGCCGGAGATGTATAGAAACCCTTGTTGAAACCGGGGTCGGAGGTAATCGCCTCGACCAGCGTCTCGGCAAAAAGAAAATCATGGAGAGTATTTCTCGCCGTGCCGGCGATAGGCGCGGCGCGCTGGACCATATCGGGGTAGCGTACCGCCCATTCGTATGTCTGTTGCGCGCCCATGGAGCCGCCGACGACCAGCGCGAAACTCTTCAGGCCGAATTTTTCCGTGACCAGTTTGTGCTGCGCGCGCACGTCATCACCGATGCTCACATGCGGGAAATTCCCCATCCCGGCCGGCGCTGGGGTGTTGTGCGGCGAGGTCGAGAGACCATTGCCGATCTGATTGATCACAATGATGAAATACTTGTCAGGATCGAGCGCACGGCCCTTACCAATGTAAACCTGCTCGATGATCTTGTTGGTGCCGGAATACCAAGTGGGAATGAGGATGGCGTTGTCCTTGGCGGCATTGAGCGTGCCGAAAGTTGCGTAGGCGAGCGTGCAGCTGCGGATGGTGCCGCCTTCCTCTAACTCGAGATTGCCGATGTCCTGCAGCTCGTAGGGCCCGTGGACCTCCTGCGAGTAGTAGCTGTTATTAGTCATTGTCCCCTCCCGGTTCGGTTCAAATTGGGCGGAATAACGCCGTCACCCGTTTATCCCGCCTGAGTTTTTTGGGTTATGACAACGCGAAGCCCTCGTAACCTTTGGCTGCGATCTCGTCGCACCGTTTGCGGTAGCCGCCGACCCCTTCGGGATCCAGATAGGGCAGGAAGGCGCGCGGCTTGCCGGCGATGTTGGCGCTCATGTACCAGGAGTTGGCGCGGGGCATCAGCGTCGTGTTGACGCTCTCGTTGACATGGGCAACCCACTGATCCTCCGCTTGGCGTGTCGCCTCGATCGTGGTCTTGCCGCTCCGGCGCATCGTGTCGACGCAATCGGCGATCCATTCCACGTGCTGCTCGATCGAGACCGGCATGTTCGACAGCACCGATGGGCTTTGCGGACCGGTGATCGTGAAAAAATTGGGGAAACCGGCAACCGCGATCCCGAGATAGGTGCGCGGGCCGGCGGCCCATGCTTTCTCCAGCTTGCGGCCGCCCCGGCCAGTCAGGTTCAAGGCCTTGAGCGGGCCGGTCAGGGCATCAAAGCCGGTGGCGAAGACGATGATGTCGAATTCGTACTGCTTGCCACCCGCCCGGATGCCCTTCTCAGTAATTTCTTCAATCGGACCATCCGTGCTGGCATCGACTAGAAGCACATTATCCTTGTTGAAGGTCTCGTAATAATTGGTGTCCAATGGCTGGCGCTTGGTACCGTAGGGATGACCTTTTGGCACGAGTTTTTCGGCTACGACCCGATCTTTAACGGTTTTGCGGATCTTACGCTTGATGTAGTCGGCGCAGAGGTCGTTGGCTTCCTGACTGAAGAACATGTCCTGATAGTTGGCCAGCCAGAAGGCAAAGCCACCCGCGTCCCACATCCTGTCGAACTCACGGTCGCGCTCTTCGGTCGTGGCCTCTAGAACCGACTTCGGAATAAAGTTGTACTCGAAGCCGAAGAACGATTCCCGGATGCGCTTGACTACTCCGTCGTAGTCCGCTTTGCGCGCCCTGGCCAAATCGGGATCCACCTTCCCGTTGCGCGCCGGCACACAGTAGTTGGCGGTGCGTTGGAACACGGTGAGGTGTTTGGCCTGCTGCGCGATTTCGGGAATGGCCTGCACAGCGGTGGCGCCAGTTCCGACCACAGCCACGCGCTTGGCGGTGAAGTCGATGCCCGTGTGAGGGAACCGGCTGGTGTGACACCACTTGCCCTGAAATTTCTCTATGCCCTTGAACGGTGGCATGTTCGTGTCCGACAGGCTGCCTACGGCCGCGATAAGATAACGAGCCGTGGCCTTCTCGGCCGTGTCGGTGCGCACCTTCCATAGAGCCTTGTCTTCGTCGAATTCGGCGCCAGTCACGCGTGTGTTGAACTGGATGTCGCGCTTCAGGTCGTGGCGCTCGGCCACGTGCTCGAGATAACGGAGGATCTCCGGTTGCTCAGGATAGCGTTCAGACCATTCCCAATCGTGCAGCAGTTGCTTGTCCCAGGTGAAGCAATAGATGTAGGAGTCAGAATCGCAACGGGCGCCTGGGTAACGATTCCAATACCAGGTGCCGCCGACGGTTTCGCCAGCTTCGTAAACCCGCACCTTCAGCCCCAACTTATCCCGTAGAGCTTTGAGCATGTACATGCCGGAAAAGCCAGCGCCGATCACGACGGCGTCGAAGTTTTCAGCGGTGCCGACCATCTCTCCCTCCGAAGCGTGTTGTTGCTTGAACGGGAGTTAATTCCCGGCGGCGCGCGCCGTCAATCGGCGAGCGGGTCAATCCTACGGGATGATTGGCTACGTCAACCGGGCCAGGAAGATCAGGGTCAACGTGACGGTGATCGCCCCTCCGATACGGGTGGCGATTTGCGCAAACGGCATCAGCTGCATCCGGTTGGCGGCCGTCAGGATTGCTATGTCACC
>JAFAHQ010000368.1 GCA_019237135.1 Alphaproteobacteria bacterium | reverse complement strand
CTCTCGGTGCCGAGCAAATGGGCGAGCCGGATCGATCACGAGTTTCACAACCCGCAGCAACCCGGACTGGTGCACGACAAGGTGCGCCACGTCGGCGAAGCGATCGCCGTCATTGTCGCAGAGAGCCGCTACGCGGCTGAGGACGCCGCCGAACTGGTCAAACTCGACCTCGACCCGCTGCCGACCGTCGTCGACGCTGAAGCCGCGCTCGCCCCCGGGGCGCCGCTGATCCATGAACATCTGCGCACCAACCTGTACGGCAGGTTCGCGATTGCCAAGGGCGACCCCGCCGCAGTGATGGGGCGCGCGCCGCACAGATTGCAGCGCCGGTTCTATCACCACCGCTACGCTGCAATGCCGATGGAGTGCCGCGGCGTTGTCGCCCTACACGATTCGCGGACCGACTCGATAACAATCTGGTCGGCCACCCAGGTCGTGCATTGGGTGCGCCGCGAAGTGGCTGCGATCCTCGGCTTGCCGGAAGCGGGGGTGCGGTGTCTGGCGCTCGATGTCGGCGGCGGGTTCGGCGTCAAGGGCCATGTCTACCCCGAGGATCTGGTGATCCCCTATCTGGCGCGGCGGCTTGGGCGGCCGGTGCGCTGGATCGAGGACCGGCACGAGCATCTCTTGTGCTCGGCGCATTCGCGCGACCAGCTGCACGAAGTCGAGGTCGGCTTCGACAATGAAGGCCAGATCCTGGCGCTGAGCGACGATTTTATTGTCGATTGCGGCGCGTGGAACCCGATCGGTGGCGGCGTGCCGTACAACACCGCCGCACACCTGACAGGCCCCTACAAGATCGACCATCTCACCGTCTCGGGCCGCACCGCTGCCACCAACAAGGTCCCGAACACCGCCTATCGCGGCGCCGGACGACCGGAAGCGGTTTTCACGATGGAGCGGGTAATCGATCTCGTCGCCGGGAGCTTGGGTCTGGAACCGGCGGAGGTGCGCCGGCGCAACATGATCGGCCCTGTGGAGATGCCCTATCGCGCCGGCATCCTCTATCGAGACGGCGAGCCGATCGTCTACGACAGCGGAGATTACCCGAGCGGGCTGCAGAAGGCGCTCGATGCGGTCGGTGGCGTCGCGGCATTCCGCGAGCGTCAGCGCGGGGCGCGCCGAGATGGACGCTGGCTCGGGCTCGGCATCGGCTGTTATGTCGAGGGGACCGGGGTCGGGCCGTTTGAGGGAGCGACGGTCCGGATTGATCCCTCCGGCAAGGTCTATGTCTCCTCCGGTGCGGCCTCGCAGGGCCAGGGGATGGAGACAATCTTTGCGCAGCTCGTCGCCGATGCGTGGAGAGTGGTGCCCGACGACGTCGTCATCTCGCTCGCCGACACGGCTGTGATCCCGATGGGGTCGGGCACCTTCGCCAGCCGCAGCACGGTCAACTTGTCAGCCGCGATCCACTATGCGAACGAAAGGCTTCGAGAAAGGGCCTTCGCGATCGCCGGGAACCTGTTGGAGTGCGCACCGGCCGACTTGGAACTGGGTGAGGGAGGCATCGGCGTCGCCGGCGTGCCGGGTACAGCAGTGAGCCTCGCCAAGGTGGCGCAGGCCGCACGCCCCGGCTGGGATCATGGCCGCCCGCAGGGGGTCGAGGCCGGGCTCGAGGAAACCTATTACTTTGAGCCCTCGACCGTCACCTGGAGCTACGCCGCGCATGTCGCGATCGTCGAGGTCGACCGCAAAACCGGGGGCGTCAAGCTGGAGAAATACGCGATCGCCCACGACTGCGGGGTCGTCGTCAACCCGCTACTCGTTGAAGGTCAGATCGCCGGCGGCACCGCGCAGGGACTCGGCGGCATCCTGCTGGAGGAGATCGCCTACGACGCGCAGGGCCAATTGCTGAATGGATCGCTCGCCGACTACCTTGTGCCGACGGCGAGCGATGTTCCGGACCTGGCGCTGGCGCACCAGCATTCTCCCTCGCCGCTCAACCCGCTCGGCGTCAAGGGTGTCGGCGAAGGCGGCGCCGTGGCTCCGCCGGCGGCGATCGCCAACGCTGTCGCCGACGCGCTCTCGCCGTTCGCCGCCGAGTTCAACACCACCCCGATCAAGCCGCAGCACATCGTCGAAGCGGTGCGTTCGAGGTCGGCGGCGACGATCGATCAGCGACCTACCGCAGATTTCCATCGGTAGCCAACGTCAGGTCTTTTTCCTCAAATGGCATCCCGGCTCCTTTGTGAGCGGGCAAGGCGATCTTGTCCGGTACAGCCGGGAACGATGGCGATTTCAGTGTCTTCCTGGCGAAGGCCGGGCTCCATGACGACTATGGGCACCGGCCTTCGCCGGTGGGACAAAATCGCGGCTGGCCGATCACCGATGATGACCGGCCTCTGCGAGGTTACAATCCAGGAAATTGGGGGACGGGCACTATCCTCCGTTCGCTGTGATTGTATCGTAGGCGGGGAGGGTCAGGAATTCGGAGAAGGTGTCGCTCTCGATCAGCTGGCTGAACAGCTTGCCCGCGTCCCGATACCGGCCGCTCCGGGCAGAGTCGTCCAGCCTTGCGAGTTCTTCGTCGAGCATGGCGCGGCACAATGCGCGATCGATCGTGCGGCCGTTCTCTAACCTGGCGCCGTGACGGATCCATTGCCAGACCTGGGCACGGCTGATCTCCGCTGTGGCCGCGTCCTCCATTAGATTGTAAAGCGGCACACAACCAGTACCGCGCAGCCAGGCCTCGACATAGCCGATCCCGACATTGAGGTTCTGCCGGAGACCCGCCTCGGTAATGGTTCCCTCAGGGACTGTAAGCAGATCTGCTGCGCCGACCTCGATATCCTGGCGCTTGCGGGATATCTGGTTCGGCAGTGGCATTTCGCGGTCGAACACCGCTTTGGCGATCGCTACCAGCCCCGGATGTGCGACCCAGGTGCCGTCATGCCCGTCACCGGCCTCGCGCTCCTTGTCGGCACGCACTTTCGCCATTGCCGCTTCATTCGCGCCCGGGTCGTCGCGGATTGGGATCTGCGCCGCCATCCCGCCCATTGCGTGGATCTCGCGGCGATGGCAGGTCTTGATCAGCAGCAGACTGTAGCTGCGCAGGAAATGAGTCGTCATCGTGACCTGCGCGCGGTCTGGCAAAACGCAATCCGGATCCTCGGCGAATTTCTTGATAAAGCTGAAGATGTAGTCCCAGCGGCCGCAATTGAGCCCGGCCGAATGGTCGCGCAATTCCCAGAGGATCTCGTCCATCTCAAAGGCGGCGAGGATAGTTTCGATCAGCACGGTCGCGCGGATCGTTCCTTTCGGCAACCCGAGCCTTGCCTGCGCATGCAGAAAGACATTGTTCCATAGCCGCGCTTCGAGGTGGTTTTCGATCTTTGGCAGGTAGAAATAGGGACCGGTGCCGCGCGCCACCAATTCCCGGGCATTGTGAAAAAAGAAGAGCGCGAAGTCGAAGAGCGCCCCCGACATCGGCTCGCCGTCGACGACCAGATGCGCCTCCGGCAGATGCCAGCCGCGCGGTCGCACAAACAGCGCGGCCGGGTTGTTACTCAGCGCGTAATGGCGGCCCGTTTGCGGGTCGTCATAAGTGATCGTGCGGCGCACCGCGCCGCGGAGATTGGCCTGCCCTTCGATCAGGTTCTGCCAGGTCGGTGTATTGGCGTCCTCGAAATCGGCCATGAAGACATTGGCGCCGCTATTGAGTGCGTTGATCACCATCTTGCGGTCGGTCGGGCCGGTGATCTCGACGCGGCGGTCTTGCAGGTCGCGCGGGATCGGTGCCACCCGCCAGTCGCCCTCGCGGATCTCCTTGGTCTCGGGCAGAAAGTCGGGTTTCCAGCCGGCATCGAGCCGCCGCTGGATCTCGGTGCGGCGCGCCAACAGCCGCCGTCGCTCCGGTCTAAATTCGCGTTCGAGCTCGGCGGCAAAACCGATCGCCTCGGGTGTCAGGATCTCCTCGTAGCTCGGCCGCATCGGCCCTCGAATTGCGACACCAGCGGGCCACCCGTCGCCCCCGCGAAAGCCCATTGCCCTGGACTCCGGCTTGTGCGGGAATGACGAGGTAGCTTCAGTTATTGCGTCGTTCATTGCGCTCGATCCTCGCTTATTTTGCTGCCCAATCGTGCACGGCCCAGTCGTGGTTGTGCACCAGACCCTCGTCATGGCCGTAAGAGGGGCGGGCGGGGACTTCGGGCTCGTGAAACTGCACCGTCTCGGTGCTGCCGGCCAACGCAGCGGTCGAAGAAAACCCACCCGAGATCGTCATCGCTATGGCGTCGAAATAGCCGACACCGACTTCGCGCTGGTGCCGCGTCGCGGTGTAGCCTGCGGCCTCAGCGGCAAACTCAGCCTGCTGCAGTTCCGAGTAGGCCGCCATGCCGCGCTCGCGGTAGTTGCAGGCGAGATTGAACATCGCCAGATTGAGACTGTGAAACCCGGCCAGAGTCACGAACTGGAAGCCGTATCCCATCCCCGCGATGTCGCGTTGGAAGCTCGCGAGTTGCTCGGGGGCGAGCTTCTTGCGCCAGTTGAAGCTCGGCGAGCAGTTGTAGGCCAACAGCTTGCCCGGAAATTCGCGATGGATGGCCTCGGCAAATCGCTCGGCCTCGGCGAGGTCGGGCTCGCTCGTCTCCCACCACAACAGATCGGCATAGGGAGCATAAGCCAAGCTGCGGGCGATCGCGTATTCGACGCCGAGGCCGGGACGGATGCGGAAGAACCCTT
Organism: Alphaproteobacteria bacterium; assembly: GCA_019237135.1. Lineage (GTDB taxonomy): Bacteria > Pseudomonadota > Alphaproteobacteria > ATCC43930 > CGMCC-115725 > AP-15. The sequence continues at coordinate 977 of JAFAHQ010000368.1, read as the reverse complement.
CCGCCGTCCGCTCGCCGGTCAAAAACGGCTGATCCCGCTCGTCGATGTCGCTGGTCCGCAGCTGTGCCGATTGCGCGTCGGTGCGGCAGAGCAATACGGTCGCCACGCCCTCGACATCGGCCGCGAGCCGGGCGGCATTGAGTGTGCGGATGTGCTGGCCGATCGGCACCAGCACCTTGCCGCCGAGATGCCCGCATTTTTTCTCCGAGGCGAGCTGGTCCTCAAAATGCACACCCGCCGCACCGGCCTCGATCATCGCCCGCATCAGCTCATAGGCGTTGAGGACACCGCCAAACCCGGCCTCAGCGTCGGCAATGATCGGCGCCATCCAATAAGTGGCGTCATCCTCCCCTTCCGCGCGCGCGATCTGGTCCGCGCGGCGGAGCGCATTATTGATGCGCCTGACCACATTGGGCACCGAATCCACCGGGTACAGCGACTGGTCGGGATACATCTGTCCCGCGGTATTGACGTCGGCCGCCACCTGCCAGCCGGACAGATAAATCGCCTTCAGGCCGGCCTTGATCTGCTGTACGGCCTGATTGCCCGTCAGCGCGCCGAGCGTCGGCACAAACGGCTCGGTATTGAGCAGATGCCGCAACCGGGCGGCTCCCATTTCTGCCAATGTGTGGCGGATACGAAACGAGCCGGACAGTCGCTCGACATCGGCGGAGCTATAGTCTCGGCAGATTTCAGCAAAATGCTCGGAGTGCATTGCCTGTCCCTTGATTCAAGACGCAATGCCCTAATACCCGAATTCGCGGCGTCGACGGCGCGCCTAATGTGGTAAAATTGTTGTAATCCTGTTGCTGTCTTCACAGAAGGCAGGCGGTTTTTGTAAAGGCTGTAAAGATGGCGCGTGTCCAGATCGGCCGCACGATTCGTCGGTTGCGCACGGAGCGGAACCTATCGCAGCAGGCGCTGGCCAATCGGCTCGGGATCTCGGCGAGTTATCTCAATCTGATCGAGCACGACCA
>JAFAHQ010000165.1 GCA_019237135.1 Alphaproteobacteria bacterium | reverse complement strand
CTGACGAGCAGGCCACAAAGCCGGATTTTTCTCCGCCATCTGCTCGGTTTCATCAAGGACTTCGGTTTGGCCACGGTGGCCGAATGCGTTGAGAACGCCGAGGACGCGGCGTTGCTGCGTGCGGAAGGTATCGGCTATCTCCAGGGCCGCCATTTCGGGGGGCCAACAATCGGGCGCACATCGCTCCGGACGGCCGAGCGCGCGATGACCTGAATGATCGCAAAATACGATATATGTGGATCTGCGGCAGCAGATCCGGCTCATTTCTTCGCAGCCGGGCGAAGGCAGGTTCGCATTGGCCAGGCTGCTGCTAGGTGCTGGTCGATGATCGGGCGACTGACCAGCCGAAGGGTAAACGAAGGTGAATAAGACGCGGCGGATTGTGGTTCCAAGCATCGTCCATATAGGTTTGACGGGCCGATTGTTCCTGCTCGTGATCCTGGCCGTTGTTCCGGCGCTAGGGATCCAAGCGTGGAATGAATACGACCAGCGCATCACCCGCGAGGATGATATCCGGCAACACGTGATCGAAAATACCAGGCAGTTCGGCGGGGACATTGGCGTACTTCGTGAAGGTGCGCGCCAATTACTTCTGGCACTCGCTCAATTGGACCCCGTGAAATTCCGCCAACCGGACGAGTGCAGTGCGCTTTTTTCACAGCTGAAGTCCCGATTTTCAAATTACAGCCTGCTAGGGGCAGCGGACAGCGCCGGTCGGGTCTTTTGTGCGAGCGGGGCGACGTCCCTCTCTTCGGTAACAAATCAGCCGTTCTTCACGCGAGCGATGGCGCAGGGGGGGCTTGCTGTAGGAAATTACTGGGTCGATCCTGCCAACGGCCAGGGGATGATACATTTCGCGGAGAGGTTCGAAGGGGCTGATGGCCACATGACAGGTGTCGTGTTCGCAGGCCTCGACTTGGCCTGGCTGTCCGATCACCTCAAAGAACGCGGATTGCCGCCGACGGCCTCGATTTTGATAGCCGATCGCGAGGGCAACATCATCGCGCGGTTGCCGCATCCCGAGCTACTCGTCGGGAAAAACATGAGAAAATCCCACGAAAGGATTATGGATGGAGGTGAGGCGGGATGGGAAGAGACGGCCGGTGTTGATGGTGTTATGCGGATTTACGGATATGTCCCGGCGGCCCTGCCGCCCGGGGATTTTTTTCTCAGCGCGGGCCAATCTAAAGCTGAGGCATTTGGCGCGATAGATCGCGCCACCTGGCGCGTCGGCGCGCTGATCCTCGCGGGGTTTTTGGCGGCGATTTATGCAGCTTGGGTCGGTGGCCGAAAATTCATCCGTTGTCCGATAGACAGTCTTCTAAAGGTTACCGCTGAATGGCGCAAAGGTAACTACGATGCCCGCGCTCACCTCGAAGATCGCGCGTCAGAGATCGGCCGTCTGGGATCGGCATTCGACGACATGGCTGACGCCCTTGCCGCTCGTCAAGCCGCGCAGAGCAGGGCCGAGGAGGAGTTACGTCACCTTAATGCGACGCTTGAGACGCGGATCCGGCAGCGGACCATCGAGTTGGAGCTAGCGCTCAAGGCGAAGTCGCAGTTCTTGGCCAACATGAGCCATGAAATGCGAACGCCGCTGCACGGCGTACTCGCGACGCTGGAGCTCGTGCGTCAAACCGAGCTGGGACCGACACAGCAGCGTTTCGTCGAAACCGCGCGACGTTCGGCCGAGACACTTCTTGGTGTTATCAACGAGGTCCTCGACTTCTCGAAGATCGAGGCGGGAAGGGTCGAACTCGAGCAGAGCGCGTTTGACTTGCGCACCATCCTCGAGGAAGTGACGGAAGCCTTCGCCGACCTGGCGTACGGCAAAGGTCTCGAGCTTGCTTGTTTGGTCCCGGCAGATCTGCCGACGGCGCTCGTCGGCGACCCCGGACGCCTGCGCCAGATTTTGACGAACTTGATCGGCAACGCGATAAAATTTACTGAACGCGGAGAGATCGGCGTTCGCGTGCAGCTGATCGGGCAAAATGCTTCTTCGGCATTGGTTGCATTTGAGGTCATCGATACGGGGATCGGCATTCCTGCGGAAAAACAGGGACAGATTTTTGAAGCCTTCGCACAAGCCGACAGCTCGACCACACGACGGTATGGAGGCACCGGCCTCGGCCTGACCATCGCCAAGCATTTTTGCGAGCTGATGGGTGGCTCGATTCAGGTGGTGAGCGAGGCGATTGCCGGATCGACTTTCCGCTTCACGGCGCGGTTCGGACTACAGAGCGCGTCGGCGAAAAAGTCGGAAACTGCGAGCCGAGCCTATGGTGGCACGCGTGTCTTGGTGGTTTCAGCAAACGCGCTCAATCGTGAGATCTTGACCGATCAGCTGACGTCCCGGGCCGCCCGTAGCGACCAGGTGCAAACCGGCGAGGAAGCACTTGCCGCACTGCGCGCCGCGGCCCTCTGCGGGGACCCGTATGAGCGGGCGATCATCGACAGCTCGCTGCCTGACATGAGGGGTATTGAGGTATCGCAAGCGATCAAGGGGGTCCCCGAGAACGCAGACTTGCGGCTGATCCTGCTGACCCCATTTGGTCAGGACCCCGGCGGCTCCGGGGACGGTCTTGTCAGGTACCTGACAAAGCCCATCCGGCAGTCTGCATTGCGGGATTGTCTCGCTTCGGGCAATGCTGAGATTGCCGCGACGACGCGGGATGCCGTCAAGACGTCGGTGCGAAAGGACCTGGGCACCAAAGGGGCGCGCGTGCTATTGGTCGACGACCAAATCCTCACCCTCAAAGTGTGTGTCGACATTCTGGAGAGCATCGGATGCACGGTCGAGACCGCTACAGACGGTTTACATGCGCTCGATTGGCATGCGAGGTGCGAGTTCGAGCTGATTTTTATGGACATCATGATGCCCAAGATGGATGGATACGAGGCAACCGCCGAAATCCGTCGTCGAGAAGCCGGCTCGAACCGTCGGACGCCAATCATCGCTCTGACGGCAGACAAAACTGAAGGTGCGCGAGAACGTTGCCTGGCAGCGGGGATGGACGACTACCTAGCAAAGCCGTTCGGGCTTGATCAAATAAAGGCAATGTTGACGACATGGCTCAGCGCATCTGTGCCTGCCGTCAAGCGAGACCATTTGACGCTGGTGCCCGCATTGTCGGCCGCTGTCGAACCCATCGATTACAAGGTGCTGGACTCGCACCGGCAACTGCAGAGAGAGGGGAACCCGGACTTTGTGCAAGAGATGATCGACTTATTTTTTAAGGACGCAGCAGATCGCCTGAAGGACTTGAAGGAAGGCGCAGCGAATAGGGATGCTGCGTTGCTTCGCGAGGCCAGCCACGCATTGAGGTCGGCCAGTGCAAATGTGGGTGCGGTGATATTGTCATCGCATTGTGAAGAGCTCGAAGCGATGGCGCAATCGGGTGTCCTGTCCGAGGCAGCGTCGATCGTCGACGCGATCCTCGAAGACTATCGGGCGGTGGAGATCGCGTTGTCCGCCCGTCTTCTCAAAGTCGCCTGATCAGTAACGGATCGCTTCGCACCAATCCGCTAATTTTGCTCGTCGAGTGTGTCGGACCGTGAGCGCTGTCGATTGGCTGAGGCGAACGCGACGGGTCCAGGTGACTTTTCCTCAGGGCCAACGCTGACGAGCACGAGATCGTCGCTAAAACGAGGCTCGCATGAACGCATATTTCAAAGTCATTTCGCTCGTCGAGCGCCTTCACCGCCAGTTCCTGGAACTGGTGAAACTCGAGCTCGAGGGGCTCGGGATACACGACATCAACAACGTCCAGGGAATGATGCTATTTAGCATTGGTGATGCCGAAATGACCGTCGGCGAACTGACGCTGAGGGGCTGCTATCTCGGCTCAAATGTCTCTTACAATGTCAAGAAGATGGTCGAGAACGGCTATCTTGTGCAAGAGCGCTCGCTGCACGACCGTCGCTCGATCCACGTTCATCTTAGCGAAAAGGGGTGCGGGCTGCGGGACAGCCTGACGGCGATGCATCAGCGTCATCTCGAGATGTTGTCGCAGGCTGAACTCACTGCGGACGATCTTCAGGCTCTTAGCGTCACTCTGCGTCGGCTCGAGCAATTCTGGATCCGCGTCGCCGGCCCGTAAGCCGAACGCTCAGGCGCGCTAGGCGCTCGCTAAGGTGAGCCGACCGCCGGAATCGGCCGCACAACCTCTGGCCCTTGGACGTCAGCAATCCTATTCCTCGGCCGCCGTGTCCCCTGGAGCGGCCATCATTGCTTCGGCGACGAGGCCGGCATTGGCGCGGATAGCGCGTTCGATCGCTTCACTGACTTCGTTATGATCTTTCAGATAGGCCTTGGCGTTCTCGCGGCCCTGACCGATTCGCTGGCCCTCGTAGGAGAACCATGAGCCGGATTTCTCGACGACACCCGCTTGAACGCCGAGGTCGATCAGCTCGCCCCGCTTCGACACGCCCTCGCCGTACATGATGTCGAAATCGACCACCTTGAAGGGCGGAGCCATCTTGTTCTTGACTACCTTCACACGCGTCTGGTTGCCGATGACTTGGTCGCGCTCTTTGATCGCGCCGATGCGCCGAATATCGAGGCGGACCGAAGCGTAGAATTTCAACGCGTTGCCGCCAGTCGTCGTTTCGGGATTGCCAAACATCACACCGATCTTGAGGCGAATCTGATTGATAAAGATCACCGTCGTGCGAGACCGGGCGATCGACCCCGTCAATTTGCGCAATGCCTGGCTCATCAGCCGAGCGTGTAAACCGACATGACTGTCGCCCATCTCACCCTCGAGTTCGGCGCGAGGAACGAGGGCCGCGACCGAATCGATAACCAAGACGTCTATCGCACCCGAGCGCACCAGCGTGTCGGCGATCTCGAGCGCCTGCTCGCCGGCATCGGGCTGCGAAATCAATAGGTCGTCGACATTGACCCCGAGCCTGCGAGCATAAGCCGGATCGAGAGCATGCTCCGCGTCGATGAACGCGCAAGCCCCACCCCCGCGTTGTCCCTCGGCAATTACATGCAGCGCGAGAGTGGTCTTCCCGGAGCTCTCCGGCCCATAGATCTCGATGATACGGCCGCGCGGCAATCCGCCGATGCCGAGCGCGATATCAAGGCCGAGCGAGCCCGTCGAGATCACCTCTGTCTCCGCCGCGGCCTCGCGCGACCCGAGTTTCATAATCGAACCCTTGCCAAAGGCGCGTTCGATTTGCCCGAGCGCCGCGTCCAAAGCCCGTTGCTTGTCCATCGCTTCCTTGTCCAAAAGACGCAACGCCGTCTGCATCATCTTTCCTCCCTTATTCCACAGCTGGCGAGGCCCTGCAACGGACCTGGGGGAGGGATATTGTACACCATTTGTTCTTGGATGCAATCGGGAAATGGGCTAGACAAAAGTAAAGATCAGTAGCCTTGGTCCACCTTAGCAAACTCGGCGGTACCTTTCCCATCGAGGCCGACCGCTGATTGTCTGCCCGGAAATCGCCGCACGAATTATCTCTCCGGGGCGTCATCCCCACGTCACTGCGCCTGACAAATCCCTGACCTCACTGCGTCGAAGCCCGAGCCTGGTTTTGCTGCATGCGAAATTCCCGCAGAACATTGAACCCCCTCACACGGCGCCGCCGCTAATCACCTCCTTCACCTTGGTGGCGAGCTGTTTCAGGCTAAAGGGTTTGGACAAGAAATCGATATCGCTATCGCGATCGAGCCGTTGTCGGAATGCGTCCTCGGCATAACCCGATATGAAGATCACCTTTATATCGGAGCGTATCTCCCGCACCTCCCGCACGAGCCCGGGCCCGTCCAGGCGCGGCATGACCACATCTGTAATCAAGAGATCGATCTTCTCTGCGGCGTTGCGGATCACCTCGAGCGCTGCTTCGCCGCTCTCGGCCTCGATCACTTTGTAGCCCTTATTGCGCAGCGCACGGGCACCGAATTTCCGGACAGGATCCTCGTCTTCGACCAGTAGCACCGTGCCGCGCCCGGTCAAATCCTTGCCTGCTGAGGGCTCGTTGGCGTCGGGACGAGCGCTCATTGGCGCGTTCGTCGCGTCGTGGCGCGGCAGATAGATCTCAAACACTGCTCCCCGGCCGGGATAGCTGTCGACAAACACGAAGCCGCCGGTCTGTTTAACGATGCCATAAACCGTTGACAGACCGAGCCCGGTTCCGGAACCCAATTCCTTCGTCGAGAAAAACGGGTCGAAGATGCGCGTCAGATTGCCACCGGGAATCCCGACACCGGTATCCGCCACCCTGATCAGCACATAGTCTCCCGCCGGCATCACTTCGTGCCCACGCCGCTGGGCCTTTGCGGAACGAACATTCGTTGTGCGGATAGTCAACGTCCCACCGCTCGGCATTGCGTCGCGAGCATTGACTGCGAGGTTGATGATGACCTGCTCGAGCTGACCTTGATCAACCTTGATCGGGCCAAGGTCGCGCCCGTGCACAACTTTGAGCTCGATATTCTCACCGATCAAACGCCGCAGCAGGTGGGACAAATCGACGAGAACATCGGTTATACTGAGAACCCGCGGCTGTAACGTCTGCTGCCTCGAGAAGGCCAGCAGCTGCCGCACCAGATTGGCAGCCCGGTTGGCGTTTTGCTGAATCTGCATGATGTCGGCAAAGGACGGATCACCCGGTTGAAAGCGCAGCAATAAGAGGTCGCAGAATCCGATCATTGCAGTCAGCAGATTATTGAAATCATGGGCGACCCCGCCGGCGAGTTGACCGACGGCCTGCATCTTTTGTGACTGGGCAAATTGGACCTCAAGGTTCTTCTGTTCAGTGACGTCGATAAAATGAAGGGTAAACCCGCCCCCCCGGTCGAGACCAGTGACCGATGTGTCTTCCTCGACATCGTCGATTCGGCTGAGAAACAGAATAATCGTCTTTTCGCGCGGACATGAGACTCGGATCTCAATCGGATCACGTTCCGTACGCCCGTCGGCCGCCGCCGCAAGCTTCGCGGCGATACCGTCACGATCTTCCTCGTTCAGCAAGCCGATCAGCTCCCGTCCGATCAACTCCTGAGGTGCAACGCCGAACAGCTCGCCGAGTGCGCGGTTTACCTCCTCGAAACGACCCGAACGGTCGAGCAGTGCGCTACCGATCGGCGCGTTGGCGAAAAAACGCTGAAAGCGCCGTGCCAATCTGAGTGCGGCCTTCCACTCACGCTCAGGCGTTAAGTCGCACACCACAGAGCGTGTGCGCAGCTCGGGGCCTGATCCGACAACGCTCTGCCCAATCCAAGCAGGAACGATGCGGCCTTGAAGAGTTTTGAGCAGTACTTCTCCGCGTTGCGTCCCATCGTCCCGACTACCGAAGGGATCGGAGGGCGGCGTCTCCTCGGCGGGCAACGAGGCTATGAAATCGTGGAGGACCGCCCCACTTGCGATGAGCTTTGAGGGGGTGCTGCCAAGCCACTGTGCCAGCGTCCGGTTGACGAAACGGAGACGGCCATTGCCATCGACTGAGTAGAACCCGATCGGTGCATGATCAAAAAAGTCGACCAGCTTGTTTCGCTCATCGCGGATCACCGTTTCCATTTCGTCGCGTGCGGTGATGTCGCGGATATTCAAAAAGCTATATCCGGGGCGCCCAGTAATCTGGCTTGACGAAATGTTGAACCGGCCAACAGCGCCACCGCACGCATCTCGCAGAGAAACTGCGGCAGTCGCACGGACCCCGGCCGCAGCCCGACTGCGCAGTTGGAGAAGCTCCGCTACAGATTCCGGATCCGCGGCCACAGAGCTCTCTATGCGGTCGAGGGGCGGTTCGCATCTTCCGGGGAAAAGGTGGTCGAATGCGAGGTTTGCATAGGCCATCCGTCCATCACCTGCGACAATCAGCTGCGCGTCCGGCGCGGCGTCGAGCGCTAGTCTCAGCAGGTCGAGGCGATCGGCTAGTGCGCCTTGGGCCCAGCGGGCAGCGAAAGCTGCAATGCCGCTGATACCGGCAAGCCCGAACATCGTGTACTCGGTCGCTTGAGCCGACGAACCGGTGATCGTCCATGCCAAATAAAAAGTGCCGAAGCTGGCAATTGCAGCGAGAGCCTGCGCCGCACCCCCGATGGAGCGGATCCACCCTGGATCCCTACCGCTGGTCGCCCGACCAACCCTTAGGCCGATCCGTTCGATGTTTACCATCATTCTTGCCTTGAGCGGTTGTCTTGCTACTAAAGATGGATGTAAATCATGCAGTCGCAATCTTTCGTAAATGCTCTTGTAAGATTCTTGGGCAGACTTCCGCGGTAAAGGGCCGATGGCCTGCTTCGCCCCATGGAGCGCGCTAGAGAGGCTCTCGTCGGGAGGTGTCAGTCGTCGCGGTGTGTCCTCTCCATGCGCTCATGACGTTTTTGTGCTTCTATGCTGAGCGTGGCGATCGGGCGGGCTTCCAGACGGTGGATGCCGATCGGTTCGTCGGTTTCCTCGCAATACCCATAGGTGCCATCGTCGATCCGGTTGAGTGCCGCATCGATCTTGGAGATCAGCTTGCGTTCGCGTGCGCGGGTTCGCAATTGGATGGCTCTCTCGGTCTCGAGTGAGGCTCGGTCGGTCAGGTCAGGCTTAAGCAGGCTCTCCTCTTTCAAATGCTGTAGCGTGTCCGAAGACTCTGCGAGCAGCTCAGCACGCCAACTCAACAGCTTTTGCCGAAAATATTCGACCTGGAGCGGGTTCATAAACTCTTCGTCGTCGGAAGGATGATAATTGGGCGGCAGCGACGGACGCATCGGTCTCCCCGCAACTCCGTGAAAGAAGCGGCGCGGAGTATATGAAGCGGAACTCCGCGCTTCAAGTCGGAGAATCGCAACGAGCCCGTTGATTCGGCACGTGTTTCAGCTGCGGTGCCAAAGCTCGGGCGAAGACGGCTGAAGAACGCAGCACATTCGCGCCGGGCCCGAACGTTTTTGGCTGCTGTCGAACATCTCGCGGTGAGATGTGGGTTGGCCACAACCGATTCACGAGCTGCTGCTGATGAAGCAGGAACCGATTGCAACCGACCCCGCTTGTCATCTGGGAAAATGAGCGCTCTGTTCCTACTTTCACTTTTAGAATTCTTTAAGATCTTTCGGGTTATTCTGGCGCCATGGACAAGAACGCAACATTGTACGATTTGACCGGAGATGAGATCTTGCCTCGGGCTAGCGCCTCTGTCCTCGACTTGCCTCCCCCGGACACCAAACGCTGGGTCGCACGGCGCAAGGCCGTGGTCGTCGACGCCGTTCGCAGCGGTGCCATCAGCCTTGAGGAAGCTTGCCGACGTTACGAGCTATCGGTTGAAGAATTTCTCGCATGGCAGCGCGCGATTGAGTCACACGGCGTTGCGGGGTTACGCGTAACCCGGCTGCAGATCTATCGGGATACCCCGCCCGCGCGGCTGGGGAAGCCACGCTACTGACCCCCGAATTCGGCGTCACGGTGGGATGATGTGGCGTCCGGATATGCCCGGATGCCGGATCGCAAACCAGTCAATCCTCTTGGCAAGATGCCGACAGAACTCAACTGAATGGAATTGTAGCTAGTGTCGGGCGACATGAAAAACTGACCCCCTGACGACATCAGGAATTGACCCCCCTCCGGGAAGGAGGAGGAGTTGCAACGATGTTGCAGGCGCAAGGCTCTCCGCGGGGAGAGACCATGCTGACGCCGGAAGAGGTGGCGGCGATGGCGCGGCTGCACGCTTTGGGTTGGGGGAGCAAGCGGATAGCCGACGAGGTGGGGTGCAGCCGCAATACGGTGAAGCAGTATCTTGCGCCCGGCAGCTGGGTGGCGTTTTGTCGGCCGCGCCGGCGGCGCCGTCTGGACGGGCTGAAAGATTGGCTGGCCGAGCGCTTCCGGCGGCGTCAATTGCGATGTGGTGCGCCAGGATCTGTTGCGCGAGCACGGGATTGCGGTGTCGCCGCGCACGGTGGAGCGGGCGGTAGCGCCATTGCGCCGGGAGGCGCGGGCCTGCGTGCGGTTAGAGACGGCGCCGGGGCAGCAGCTGCAGATCGACTTTAGTTCGACCACGGTGGCAATCGGCGGCGCGGCCGAGCGGGTGCATCTGTTTGTGGCGACCCTGGGTTACTCGCGGCGGTCCTATGTGCGAGCCTTCCGCCACGAGCGGCAGTCGGCCTGGTTTGACGGCGTGGAGGCGCGTTCCAGCGCTTTGGCGAGGTGCCGCGGGAGGTGCTGTTTGATAACCCGCGGACGCTGGTCGATCATCATGACGTGGCGAGCGGCGAGTTACGTTTCAATGAACGTCTGTACGCCTTTGCCCGGCACTAGAAGTTCCGACCCCGGGAGTGCGCACCGTATCGGGCGCGCACCAAGGGCAAGGACGAACACGGCGTCGGTTACGTCGAGGGCAACGCCATTGCCGCTATTGCTTTGCGAGCTGGGCGGTGTTCGAAGCGCATCTGGGGTGATGGATGTGCGAGATCGCAGACCAGCGCATCCATGGCACCACCGGCGAAACGCCGCTGCTGCTTCCAGCGGGACGAAGCTGCGGCGCTGCAAAAGCTCGACGGCCGCCGTGCCGGCAGGTGCGCGAGCTGGTGCGCCCGGTGCAGCCCGACCGCCCGGTCGAGGTTGACCGGAACAGCTATAGCGTGCCGTGCCGGCTGATTGGTGCGAGCGTGCAGGTGGTTGTGGCGCAAGGCCGCGTGCACATCCGCCACCGCGGCCGGGAGGTAGCGGTGCACGCCGAGACTACCGGCCGGCACCAGCTCCTCGACCCGGCGCACTTTCACGGCGTCGCCGGTGCCACGCGGCCGGTAACCGGCGCGCCGCTCGCGACGGCAGCGCCAGAGCTGGCGCTGTTGCGGCCCTTGGCCGGGTACGAGCGCGCGGTCGGTGGAGGCTGGGCATGACGGTCGACCACACCGGGCTATTGGACGTGAGGCGCGGTGCGAACCGGGACAGCCGTCACTTGGCATCAAATCAGGGGGTCAATTCTTCGTGCCCCCAGGGGGTCAATTCCGGATGTCGTTCAACAGCTAGTTGGGCGTGCTTGGGCGCCGATTTCGACAGAGAGCTGATAAAATTGGATCTATCCCGCTACCTGCCCGCATACCGTTCAAGCCCGGAGGGTAAGCCGGTGGCGGCCGGGGACACGATCGCTGCGGCATTTGCGTCGATGGCAGCAGCAATAACCAAGCGACAGACAGTTTGTTTGGAGCTGACCGACGCACGCTCTGGCGGCGGCATGTGGGCACGACCTGCTAGAAATCATAAGATCCCATGGCTAGTCGCTCAGCAGATCACCACACAGCGCTACACTCGATGTCGGCGATCCCTCGGCGACTCCGACACTGGAGGGGGAGCCGGTCGGTCTGCAGCAAACGGCGATAGCGGTCAGACTGACGCCCGCCCGAGCCTAGTTTCGATCGAGACAGAACAGCTGCAAATGCGACATCGCTGGTCGGATTTGGCCATTGTCGGGGAGCGGCCCGAACAAATGTCTGAGAAGATGGCCAGTATGAATAGCAACTAAACCCGACTCTTATTTGCTCAGCATAGGTTTGTCGACGAATCGCTTCGGCAAAGTGTCACACTTGCATTCGGGCGATGAAGAACCGGCTACATTGGTTTCTCAATATTGACACGAACGGGGATCAGGTCACCTGCAATGGGATGTATCAAAGGTCTCTTTGTACCGACAAATTCAACCTCGTCCGTTGGAATGACGAATTCCTCGCCTAACTCCTAGCTCAAGCATAGAACTGCTTGCATTTTTGATATATAATCGATATCTGTTGATACATTTGGTTACGCGCTGGCGATAACCTGGCCGCGACTCCGTCGCATTTGGGGACGGGGCGGGTGTCTGTAACGGTCGACGGCCGCGCCTGTACTGCACGACCAAGGCGCGTCTGCTCGGTTTCGGCAACCGATACGTCCCCTGTCGGGGAATTTGATTGCCCTTCGATAGCGTGCCGGCTCTTGAGGTAAGCCAAACAAATAGCACGGCTGTGAACCTGGTTGAAACCGCGATCGCGGAATTCAAGACCGGACATCCATATCTTCTGTTTCATAAGCAGGAAATCGCTCGTATTCGGAAGCTCGCACGTAGTAATTTGAAACTATCAGCGCGCTTGAATGCTTCACTTCACCAAATCAGCACTCCATCAGTCGGGCAAGAGTCGCGAACTGCAGTTAAACGTCAGGCGCGCCGTCTTATCAATACTTCTTTCATGGCGTTAATTTGCAATGACAGCGAGGCAAACGATGCGTTGCAAGCGTCACGTATTATGTTGCGGGAATTGAGTTCGGCAACGAGCTGGAGGAAGCGGCCGGTAATCAAATCGTTTCTCGACTGTGCAGAAACAGCCGTTGCTGTCTCCCTCGCTTACGACTGGCTCTACGATAAATTGTCGGATGAGGAACGAGAAGCCATAGAAAATGCGCTATTTCGGCATGTGCTCGAGCCAGCGCTGGCCGCGTACGAAGATCCATCGCTGCTGTGGCCGAAACGGCGCGATAACTGCGCATTGGTGTCGAATTCAGGCATTTTAATCGCAGCCCTTGCCGTCCTCGAACGATATCGGGATCTCACAGTCAAGCTGGTAAGGAAGAGCCTAACGGCGTCCCTAAATGTCTTCGACGCTTTTGCTCCCGATGGGGCATGGCCGGAGGGGCTTAGCTATTGGTCTCTGGCGATACGGTATGCCAGCTTGATGGTCGCTGCACTTGAGAGCACGTTGGGGAAAAGCTTTGGCCTAGCGGATCGGCCGGGCTTCGCGCAAACGGGCGACTTTGCTCTCCATACGGTCGGACCCTTCGGGGCCGCCTTCAATTTCGGGGATTCCGAGCGGCAATTCGACGTCTCGCCTCTCGCATGGCTTGCCTGTCGGTTTAAGCGGCCAATCGACGGTTGGCTCATCCGCGATTACAACGGGTGGTACCTCCCTTTTACGACGATCTGGGCGAGTAGACCAAGAGTCAGCCCGACAGCCCTCAACCTCCCTAAGGGAAAGATATTTCGCGGCACTGAACTGGCTTGCTTTCGCAACACCTGGTCATCTGCTCCAAAGGCGCGGCCGGTTTATTTGGCGATTAAGGGCGGGAATGCCCTAAGTGGCGGATGCGCATCATCGGCGCGTCCAGAAGACACAATGCTCCATACCCAAGCCGATGCTGGCAGCTTCGTGATCGATGGCGCAAGGCGACGCTGGGTGATCGATCTCGGCTCCGACGATTATGATTTACCCGGCTATTTCGACCATGGCGCCGACAACAGATCCGGGCCGCGGTGGCAATATTATCGGACCCACACTGTGGGCCACAACACGCTCGTCATCGATGGCCGCAACCAGGTGCCCAATGCTCGCGCTCCGATCCTTGGTAGCTGCGTGGAAGACGACTGCAAATGGGTCGTGTTCGATCTGTCGGCGGCCTACGGGAAGCCAGCCGGCTCGGTCCGGCGCGGTGCTGCGCTGATCGGCCGGCAGGTCGTGATTCAGGACGAAATCGACCCGGAAATTTCCGAGAATATCACATGGGCGATCCATACCAGCGCCGATCCCGATTCGGTGACTGGCGCCGTGGCGCGCTTTCGCCTCGGCGACGACCGATTTGTGGCACGTATTCTCGAACCGGACACTGCCCGCTTTGAGCTGACGTTTCCTCCAGCGCCGTCCTCGTTTCCAATCGCAGATAGTCGGCGACTGCACGGCCGTCCGTTCGTCGGTGAAGGCACTTTGGTCTCCGAGCTGCCGCGTTGCGACGACCAGGACGGCAAGCGAGCGGCGGGCGCCCTAATCAGACGTCTGGAGGTTTTTTGGCCGAGGGGTGCGCGACGCTTGACCGTCTTGCTGCTCCCCGATTGCGATGCTGAGGACCAGGCGTTGTCGGTGACCTCCCTCGACCATTGGTTGGCCCAGCGCCCGGTGCGCTTCGCCCGCTTTCCCCAGCCTTTCTACCGAACCGAGGGTCTCTGCGATCCCGAGCAGAGATCCTCAGACAAATTGCCGGCGCCAGAGGCCGGCCTCTTCGGGAAACACTCAAGAATAAGGATTGATCATGCCTGAGCCCTTGATCACTACCCCGCATCTAGACGATGGGTCTGCCGTGATTCGCCACCGAGTTCTGTTGTTGACCCTGACGATGACGTCGTCGCTCGGAATGGTGGCTTCGACGATCTATGTCCCATCGATACCGGCTATCGCCGGCGCGCTCGAGACCTCAATCGCGCGAGTACAACTCACCTTTGTGGGTTACCTATTGGCCTTTGCGGCTAGCATGCTCGTGCTCGGACCGCTGTCCGATCGATACGGCCGCCGGCGAACGATTATCTGCGGCTTGGCGTTGAGTACCATCGGCAGTGTCGCCTGCGCGGTCAGCCCGACGATCGATTTTCTGATTGCCGCGAGAGTCCTCCAAGGGATCGGGGCGTGCGCAGGATTGGTCGTGGGTCGTGCGGTCACGCGCGAGGTCTGGGGTCGGGAAGCGGCCGCTCGGGTCATTGCCGGACGGGCGATCGCCGCGACCTTGATGCAAGCGTTCGCGCCGGTACTGGGCGGATGTCTGCAGGGCTGGTTTGGCTGGCGGAGCAATTTCGTTGTCACCGCGGGGCTCGCCTGCGCAGCAATGACGCTGGTGGCCTCATTTGTGCCGGAGCGTCGCGCGGCAGCCGCGCCGGCGTCCCGCCCCGGCGGGATCCTGGCAGGTTATCGAACCTTGATCGGAACCCCGCGTTTCCTCTCTTATGCGTTCACCGCGGCCGGCTCTCACGCTGGCTTTCACATCTTTGCGGCCGGTGCCCCAGCGGTATTGATCGTCGGCTTCGGGATTCGTCCGGAAGATTACGGTTTTTACGCGTCGCTGCCGCCAATGGGCTTTCTGGTTGGCAGCTTTCTGTCAAACCGGCTGACGCGAAGGCTCGGCATCGACGGTTTGATCACCATCGGGTGCACGGTGCTGATCCCGGCCGCCTCGATCATGGTCGCTCTGGCGTTACTGAGCGTGGCGAGCCCCTATGCCGTGATCGGGCCGATGATGCTGATTTGCTGTGGCAGCGGTCTGATCACGCCCAACGCGACGGCCGGCAGCTTGGGCGTCAATGCCGGAATCGTCGGCACGGCCTCGGGTCTTGGGAGCTTCATGCAGATGACTGGTGCTGCGGGTGCAACCGCCCTACTTTCGCTGGGACCGAGCGGCAGCCCGCTGATGCTCGCCAGCGTCATCGCGCTTGTCGGACTATTCGCGGTGACGGCGTTCGGCTCATTGATCCAGCTCGATCAGCGGTCCGTGCAGGCTGCGGCGACAGCCTAGTTGATTTAATGGATGCGCGCCGGACATTGCGGGCTCCAGCTGGCTGGAGCCCGCAACGTGCGATCACCACATATTTTCCGGCGATGGCCGATCTCGATCGGGCCGTGCAGCCGGAAATTCGACCGATCGAAGCGCGGCTCGATCGCGAGGAGGCTCAGGGTCTCGACACCTCATGCCTGCGCCAGGCGCTGAGAGAACTTCGCTGGCGGCTCGAATATACGGCGGACGTAGCCGGCGTCCGGACGAACCTCGAGAAAATCCGGAGCTTGGCCGCCCTACCGGCGCTGCCGTCCGCCACCAACCCGGACGAGGAAGGTAGTTACGGGGCCTGTACAGATCTCTGGTTTCTGAAGCTCGACGCGTCGGTCGACCATCTGCTCGCACCCGATTTCAATGGCAAACCGCCGCGTTTTCTCGACCGGATCAACGACCCAGACCGGCTGGAGCGTTACCTCAAGAGCCTTCTCGTCTCGCGCCTAGAGGAGGAAGGGGTCGACCATCGCAAAGAACTCAACTTTGCGACCGCCGATCTTGTTCGATTGATCTTGTGGCGTCGGCCCTCGAACTACCGATGGGAGCCGCGACTCGAGATGGTCATCCGCCGCTTCGTCGCCAATTGGCAAGACCCGGCCACCGGGTTCTTCGGGGCGAGCTACGAGATCGGCGGACAACGCCTCAGGACGACTGATCTCAGCCTCACTTTTCACATGGCGCGCTACCTCGAGGGTAAGATTGGGTATTGGCCGCAGCTGATTGATACCTTGATCGAGATCCGCGACGACCGCTATCCCAATGGCTGGCTCGACGAGGAGGGCTTGACGAACCACAATAACTACGATGTCGCGACCTTGTTCCAGCTCGGCTGGCCGGAGCTACGCGTCGACCAGCGGCAGCACGCCCGAGCGCAGCTCGGCTGCCTTCTCGACTGGTGTCTCGCAACAGCAATCGCCCCCGACGGTACAGTCGCGGCGCGGGCGAAGAGCGAATCGCTGTCCGAAAGCTATTACTTTACGGTCGCGTTTCTCGATACGGTCGGTTATTTCGATCCCGCCAAGCGGTTTTGGACCGACCGCGTGTTCCCGGAGGCGCCGGCGCTACGGGCGCGGCTGGCGCACCATATCCAGCGACTCCATCAGGGCGACCCAATGGCTCGGATGGCGCTTGAGCGCCTGTCGCCACCCTGAGCCGTCACCGGTCGGCTGCCGCAAGCGCGTCGTCGAGATCGCGGATCAGATCTTCGGCGGTCTCGAGGCCGATCGAGAGGCGAATTACGTCGGGGCCGGCTCCGGCCGCGCGCCGCTGCTCGTCGGTTAGCTGACGATGCGTCGTCGAGGCGGGATGCAGGATCAGGCTACGGGTGTCGCCGATATTGGCGAGGTGCGAGAACAGGCGCACACTCTCAACCAGCTTGATACCGGCTTCGTAGCCTCCCTTGACCCCGAAAGTGAAGACCGCGCCTGCGCCTTTTGGGAGGTATTTCAGGGCGAGCTCGTGGAACGGGCTCTGCCTCAGCCCAGCATAGGAGACCCGGGCGACGCGCGGGTGGTCTGCGAGGAACTCGGCGACCCTGAGGGCATTATCGACATGCCGGTCCATGCGCAGATGCAGGGTCTCGATGCCGGTCAACGTCAGAAACGCGTTCATCGGCGACAAAGTCGGGCCGAAATCGCGCAACGCCACAGCGCGCGCCTTGGTGGTAAAGGCGAAGTCGCCGAAATTCTCGTAGAATTTCAGCCCGTGATAAGCGGGCTCGGGCTCGGTCAATGATGGAAAGCGGTCGCCTTGCGACCAGTCGAAACGGCCAGACTCGACGACGATGCCGCCCAGCGCATGGCCGTGGCCGCTCAAGAATTTGGTCGTCGAGTGGCAGACAATGTCGGCGCCCCAACGGAAGGGCTCGCAGAGATAGGGGGTCGCCAAGGTGTTGTCGACGATCAGCGGGATGCCTGCCTCGTGAGCGATCGCCGCCAAACGTTCGAGATCGAGAACGACGCCACCCGGATTGGCAAGGTTCTCGACAAAGATCGCCTTTGTCCGCTGGGTCAGCGCTTTGCGGAAATTCTCCGGGTCGGTGGGGTCGACAAAATGGCATTTCCAACCGAGCTTTTTGAACGACAGCCCGAACTGGGTCAGCGAACCGCCATAGAGATTGCGTGAGGCGACAAATTCATCACCGGGTTCCATCAGGGTAAAGAAAATCAGGAACTGCGCAGCATGGCCCGAGGCCGCCGCGAGCGCCGCGCGGCCGCCTTCAAGGCTCGCGACCCGCTCCTCGAGAACAGCGACGGTCGGGTTCGTCAGGCGCGAATAGATATAGCCGAAATTGTGCAGGTTGAAGAGCGAGGCGGCGTGGTCGACATCGTCGAACACGTAGGAGGTTGTCTGGTAGATCGGTGTTGAGCGCGCGCCGGTCACCGGGTCGGGTGCGGCCCCGGCATGGATGGCGCGGGTCTCAAAACCATAGGTCACATTGTGTGATGGGGCGGCTCGCTGCCGGTCACGTTTTGCGATCGGCGGCTCGGGCGGCCGGTTGCGAATGATGCCGCTATTGACCCCGCTCCACGAAAGCTCGCCGCCCAATCGGCCGAACTCGATCTTCGGGCAGCGGTTCATGATAACCTCGATTCCGGCCTCCTCCGCTGCAGCTGCCGCCGCGTCGTTGCGGATGCCGAGCTGCATCCACACCACCTTCGCGCCGATCGCGATGGCGTCCTCCACGATACCCGGAGCGTCGCGCGCCGGGCGGAAGATATCCACCATGTCGACCGGCTCGGGAATGTCACGCAGCGATGCATAGGCATTCTCGCCCAGCAGCATCTGGCCGGCGATGCCAGGGTTTACCGGGATTACGCGATAGCCTTTGCCCTGCAGATATTTCATCACGAAATAGCTCGGCCGGTTCCAATTCGACGAGGCGCCGACCAGGGCGATGGTCTTGACGCGCTGCAGGATCGCGCGAAGCTGCGCGTCAGAGTAGGGGATCGGGTCGAGGCTGCTCATGGTGTCTCATCGGTGAGGTGTGTGCGGGTTGCCGCGCATTGAGATAATCTGTCTGGCAATCGCCCGTCGGGTCAACTCGCGCTGCTCGTAGGGGAGGACCGTAAATGAATGCACGCCGCGCCTGCGCGACGACCGCAGGATTGCTGTTGGGAATGACGATCGCTGCTGCGGCGATGGCCCAGAAGCAGGGCGGCATTCTGCGCGTTCAGCACCGCGACAGCCCAGCCAGCATGTCGATCCTCGAAGAATCGATCGTCCCAGATCTCGCGACGAGCTGGTCGTGGAGCGAGGACGGGACAGAGCTGACGTTCAAGCTGAGAGACGGCGTCAAATGGCACGACAGCAAACCGCTCAGCGCCGCTGACGTCAAATGCACCTATGATCTGTTGATAGGCAAGACCAAGGAAAAGCTGCGTCTCAATTTCCGAGAGGCGTGGTTCTTCAACCTCGCCGAGGTGACGACTAACGGCGACACCGAGGTGACCTTTCGTCTGAAGCGACCGCAACCGGCCTTTCTTTCGCTGCTCGCCTCCGGTTATTCGCCGATCTATCCGTGCCATGTCTCGCCGCGCGATATGCGCACACATCCGATCGGCACCGGCCCGTTCAAATTCGTCGAATACAAAGCCCGCCCAGTCGATCAAAGTGACGCGGAATCCGGACTATTGGAAACCGCGCCGGCCATATCTCGACGGCATCGAATACACGATGATTGCCAATCGGTCGACTGCGCTCCTTGCCTTCACTACCGGCAAGTTCGATATGACTTTCCCTTACGACGTGACAGTCCCGCTGCTGAAAGATATTAAGAGCCAGGCGCCGCAGGCGATCTGCGAGCTCAAGCCGATGAACGGCAGGGCCAATCTCCTCGTCACCGGAGCGCCGCCCTTCGACAACCAGGTATTGCGCCGGGCGATGCAGCTGGGCCTCGACCGCAAGGCCTTCACCGACATTCTGAGCGAAGGCCACAATGACATCGGCGCCGTGCTGCAGCCACCGCCGGAGGGGATCTGGGGCATGCCGCTCGAGGTATTGCGGACATTGCCGGGCTATGGTCCGGACGTGAAGAAGAACCGCGAAAATGCGCGCGCATTGATGCGTTCGCTCGCCTATGACCCCGACCACCGGTTTAAGGTCACAGTCTCGACCCGCAATATCCCTTGGTATCGCGATCCCGCGGCGATCCTGATCGACCAGCTCAAGGAGATCTGGATCGACGGCGAGCTCGAAACGGTCGAGACCGCCAATTGGGTCCAGAAGCTGATGCGCAAGGACTTTACTGTGGCACTCAGTCTCTCGGGTAGTGCGGTCGACGACCCGGACACTCAGTTTTACGAGAACTACTCCTGTCGCTCGTCGCGCAACTACACCGGATACTGCAATCCCGAAGTGGAAGCGCTGATCGACCACCAATCGGCCGAGAGCGACCCGGCAAAGCGCAAGGAACTTGTCTGGCAGGTCGAGCGCAAATTGATCGAGGACGCGGTACGGCCGATCATCTTCTTCATGCGCCAGGCGACTTGCTGGCAGCCGAGGTCAAGGGCCTGACCCTGATGGACAACAGCATCTTCAACAGCTGGCGCATGGAGGATGTCTGGCTCGACCGGTGAGGCGGATTGAAGTAAATGAGCACGAAGAGCCAGCACAGGAGACGAAGGTGAGCGCTTGGGTGATCATCCATTGGTTTGAGCTAGGTACCCTGGCTCTACTTTGCCTCAACCTATGGTTCGTGTCGTCGGTGTTGAACGCATTGCGAGAGACCAACCGCTGGATCGCCTTTCTCTCCCGCATTCAGTGGGAGCAGACGCAGGGACCGGCGCCCGGTTCGGCCCCTTCGTGAGCACTTCGCGGATGATCTCGCGTAGTGTGATTTTCCGGCGATCAGCCCGGCAATTTCCAGCCGATCCAGTCGCAAACCGCGCGGCCCATCACCAGCTCGAGGTCGCGGCCTTTGAGCCACGGCATCTCCTCGGTGAACATCGTTACGCATTGCTTCCACGAGCACGGCATGCGGGTGATGTCGGTGCCCCAGAAGCTGCGCTGCGGCCCGAAGGTCTCGACGATCTGTTGCGTGTATTTGTGAATGTTGCGATAGGGGTAGGGCTGGCTGGATTGGCCGGGAGCGCCAGTGCATTTGACCGCCACTTTCGGGTATTTGGCGAGCGCCAGTAGTGCCGCTGGGTTCCCGTGCGCCGCGTCGTCCTTGCCGTCGCGCACACGGGCGTAATGATCGATCAGCAATTTCAAGCCGAGATGCCGCTCGGCGATCTGGCCGACGAGCGGCAGATAGTTCGACGCCATCAGCGCGATCGGAA
>JAFAHQ010000338.1 GCA_019237135.1 Alphaproteobacteria bacterium | reverse complement strand
GTCTCGCAGCTTCAGGCCATCGGCATCCGCTCGAAGATGCAGACGATGGAGCGCGGCGTATTTCTAAAGCGGCTGCAAGGCGGCCTCAAGGAGTGGCCCGGTGTGCAGATCATCATGAACGCGGCGCGCGTCGGTGGTACGTGGTCGAACTGGTACGACTCGTTCATGCGCTGTGGCGGCTTCAATGGCAAGGACCGCAACTGCGTGCCGGAGCTCGACGACAAGTTCAATAAATACCTCGCTTCAGTCAACCGCAACGAACGCCAAAAGCTGGCCGAGGAGGTCCAGCGAGAGATCCTGGAGAATTACTATTTCGTCCCGGTCTTCCGCCACGCCTTTGTCAATGCGATCGGGCCGCGCATCGCCGCCGCGAAATGGCAGGACGTGTTCCCGAGTTTCTCGACCAGCGGCTATGCCTATCCGTGGGAGGACATCCAGCTGAAGGAAACCGCGGCCGCGGTGAAGTGAGGGCGCCCGATGCGGCAGTTCATCGTCCGGCGGACCGTGTACGCGATCATTACGCTGCTCATTCTCAGCCTCACGATTTTTCTAATCGTCCGGTTGACGGGCGACCCGGTGACATTGCTGGCCGAGCCGGGCGCGCGGGCCGAGGATTTGGACCGTGTCCGCACCGAATGGGGGCTCGACCGGTCATTGCCGGTGCAGTACCTGAGCTTTCTTTACAACATCGCCACCGGCGAGTTGGGCAATTCGTTCAACTACGAGATGCCGGTCAGTCAGCTGTATTTCCAACGCCTGCCCAACTCGCTGGAATTGGCGCTCGCCGCATCGCTGATTTCGTTCTTGGTGGGCATTCCGGCAGGCCTGATCTCAGCGGTACGGGTCAACACGGCGTGGGACAATATCGGCAAAATCGTCGCCCTGCTGGGGCTGGCCGTTCCCGGCTTCTGGCTGGGGCTGGTGCTGATCCTGGTGTTTTCGGTGTGGCTCGGCTGGCTGCCGACAAGCGGGCAAGGAGATTGGCGCAACCTGATCATGCCGGCGCTGGCGCTGGGCTGGTACTTTGCCGCCTCGCTGCTACGTCTGACGCGCTCGAGCATGCTCGAAGTGCTGCGCAGCGAGTACATCAAGCTGGCGCGGCTGAAAGGGCTGCCCGCCGTCGCGGTGATCGCGATGCACGCCTTCAAGAACGCGCTGATCCCGGTGCTGACCTTGGCCGGCATCAACCTCGTGATCATGATCAACGCTGGAGTGATCATCGAGGTGATCTTCGCTTGGCCGGGGATCGGCCGGCTGCTCTATGAAGGGATCTTCCAGCGCGACTTCCCGCTGGTGCAGGGGATCGTGCTGCTGGCCGGGATCATGATCGTCGCGATCAATCTGATCATCGACATCCTCTACGCCTATATCGACCCGCGCATTCGCCTGACCAAATAGGTGACATATGGTCGACATCATCGAGCAGAGACGTGCTCCCGCAGCAGCCGCGCCTCACGAGTTCGCGAGCGTCGGCGGACGCTGGATCAGGCTGGCAGGGCAATTGCCGCTGATACCGCTGGCGATCCTCGTACCGTTCATCCTGATCGCGGTCTTCGCCAACTTCATCGCGCCCTATGATCCAACCGAGCCGATCCCGGGAGCGAAGATTTTCGAGCCGCCCTTCTGGATGGCGGGTGGCAGCACCCACACGATCCTCGGCACCGATTTTCAATCCCGCGACGTGTTGAGCCGGCTGATCTTCGGCGCCCGAGTGTCGCTGATTGTCGGCGTCATCGGGACCATCTGCGCCGGCAGCATCGGCACCGCGCTGGGAATTCTTTCCGGCTATCTTGGCGGCTGGGTCGACCAGGTGATCATGCGCATTACCGACGCCTGGCTCGCCTTACCGGCCCTGGTCTTCGCCATCTTCCTCGCGACCGTCGTCGGGCCGAGCATGTGGAACATCATCATCATTCTAGGGCTCGTCTATTGGACTCGCTACACCCGCGTGATCCGCGGCGAGGTGCTGAGCCTGCGCGAGCGCGAGTTCGTCAAGCTCGCCGAGATTGCCGGCGGCTCCCGCACGCGGATCATCCTCCGCCACATCCTGCCCAATGTGATGA
>JAFAHQ010000261.1 GCA_019237135.1 Alphaproteobacteria bacterium | reverse complement strand
GATCTTCACCGGGATGGTGCTGGCGCTCCAGTCCTACACGGGTTTCAGTCGATTCGCCGCGGAGGGGGCGGTTGCGACGGTCGTCGTGCTGTCGGTAACGCGGGAGCTTGGACCGGTTATCACCGGGCTGATGGTCGCCGGTCGAGTCGGAGCGGCGATGGCGGCAGAGATTGGAACGATGCGCGTCACCGATCAAATCGATGCGTTGGCGACCTTGTCCACCGACCCATTGCGTTATCTTGTGCTGCCGCGCCTGCTCGCCGGTCTCATCACCTTGCCAATGCTGGTTCTCATTGCCGATATCATCGGCGTCTTTGGCGGATATCTGGTCGGCATCTACAAGCTCGGGTTCAATCCGGAGGCCTATCTAAACCGAACCCAGCAATATCTCGAGACGAACGATGTTGTTTCTGGTCTGGTGAAAGCGGCGGTATTCGGCTTCATAGTAGCGCTGATGGGCTGCTATCACGGCTATTACTCACGCGGCGGGGCGCAGGGAGTCGGCCAAGCGACGACCTACGCCGTCGTGTCGGCCTCAGTTTTGATTCTCGTCTTCAATTACGTAATCACCGCCGCCTTTTTCGGTCGGTGACAAGCGGATTGCCGTGACCGACATCGCGATGCCGAAGATATCCGTCCGAGGGCTGCGGAAGTCCTTTGGTCGCAACCGGGTGCTCGACGGCGTCGACATCGACTGCGCGACCGGCGAAAGCCTCGTCATCATCGGTGGCTCAGGCACGGGCAAATCCGTGCTGGTGAAATCCATTCTCGGTCTGCTCCAACCGGAGGCGGGATCGATCCGCATCGACGGCGTCGAAACGGTGGGACTGCGGCGCGCTGCTCGTGAGCGTCTAATGCAGAAATTCGGCATGCTGTTTCAAGGCAGTGCTCTGTTCGACTCGCTGCGTGTGTGGGAGAATGTCGCATTCGGACTGATCCAAGGGCACGGCATGGAGCGGAGGGCGGCGAAGAAGATTGCGCTGGCGAAACTCGCGGCGGTCGGGCTTGGACCCGAAGTCGGCGAGTTGCGGCCTGCCGAACTGTCTGGTGGTATGCAGAAGCGGGTAGCGCTCGCGCGCGCGATCGCGGCCGAGCCGGAAATAATATTTTTCGACGAGCCGACCACCGGGCTCGACCCTATCATGGGCGATGTGATCAACGATCTGATCGTGAAATGCGTGCGCGAGGTGGGTACCACAGCGGTTTCGATCACCCACGACATGGTCAGTGCGCGCAAGATTGCGGATCGGATCGCGATGCTGCACGGGGGGTGTATCGTCTGGAGTGGGTCAGCAACAGAGATCGACAGCTCCGGTAACCCGTACGTCGACCAGTTCATCAATGGCCGCGCCGAAGGGCCGATCCAGATGGAGATTCGCGCGGCATGACAGCAATCTGTTGCGTGCAGTGGGGCTGAGCCGATGGCGCGGCCGCAGGCTCGCTTTGTTTGCCAGCAATGCGCGGCGGTATACCCGAAATGGACCGGCCGCTGCGAGGGTTGCGGCGCTTGGAACAGCTTGATCGAAGAACTGCCACGCGAGGAATTACCCCGCGGGATCGGGAGGCGCACGCTCGATCGTCGCGGTAGTCGCCCTCTCGGCTTTGTCGGGCTGACCGGGCCGAGCATGCTGCCACCGCGCCGACAAACCGGCATTGCCGAACTTGACCGTGTTTGCGGCGGCGGCCTCGTTCCCGGCTCGGCGATCCTGGTCGGCGGCGATCCCGGAATCGGCAAGTCGACTTTGCTGCTCCAGGCGGCAGCCGCGATTGCACCGCCTATCGAGGAGAGCCCGGGAGAGGCGAAAGTTCGGCCCGCGATGGCCGCCTATATCACGGGCGAAGAGGCAATCGATCAAGTTCGCATGCGTGCGGAGCGTCTCGGGGTGACCGCCAGCCCGATGCTGCTGGCCGCGGCGAGCAATGTGCAGGACATCGTCGCGTCGCTCGATCGGGAGGACGCGCCTGACCTAGTCGTCGTCGATTCGATCCAGACGATGTATCTCGACACTTTGGACAGCGCCCCCGGAACCGTCAGCCAAGTCCGCGCAGCGGCCCAAGAATTGATTCGCCTCGCGAAACGGCGCGGATTCGTTGTGGTCCTCGTCGGCCACGTGACAAAAGAGGGCGTCATTGCCGGCCCGCGCGTGCTCGAGCATATGGTTGACACGGTGCTCTACTTTGAGGGCGAACGTGGGCATCAATTTCGCATTCTGCGCGCAGTCAAGAACCGCTTTGGCGCCACCGACGAGATCGGCGTTTTCGAGATGAGTGATCGTGGCCTCGTCGAGGTTCCGAACCCGTCGGCTCTGTTTCTCGCGGGGCGTCCGGCAGCGGCACAGCAGGCAATCGGCCTCGTAGAGATCGATGTGGAAGAAAATGAGGGGGTGGGATCGAGCAGCGATCGGACCAATGGCTCGGCAGTATTTGCCGGCATGGAAGGCACTCGGCCGGTGCTCGTCGAGGTTCAAGCGCTGCTCGCCCCGGCGGTCCTCGGGACTCCGCGCCGGGCGGTCGTCGGATGGGACGGAACGCGACTGGCGATGATCACGGCTGTGCTCGATGCGCGCTGCGGTTTGTCGGTAGGCGCCAACGATATCTATCTCAACGTTGCCGGCGGGTTGCGCATCGTCGAACCGGCGGCCGATCTCGCGGTTGCAGCGGCGCTCGTCTCGGCCTTGACCGAGACACCAGTGCCTGCGGACACGGTCGTGTTTGGCGAAATTGCCCTCTCGGGCGATATTCGCCCGGTTGGTCATACCGAATCGCGGCTCAAAGAGGCCGCCAAGCTCGGTTTTGCCGAAGCCTGGATGCCGATCCGCCGAGGGAAGAAGAGCGAAGCAGCCGTCGCGGCAGGACTTGAGACGGCGCCTATCGGCCATCTGAAGGAGCTCGTCGAGCGCTTGGCTCCCGCGCGATCGCCGCTCCGCCCGCTGCCGCGACAACGTCGGATCGAGGTTGCGTCGTGAACGGTTTCGATCTCGCCGTCCTTGGGGTGATTGCGCTTTCGGCGATATTCGCCTTTGCTCGCGGCTTTGTCCGCGAAGCGTTGTCGATCGTTGCCTGGGTCGGTGCGGCGCTAATCA
The DNA here is from genome assembly GCA_019237135.1 of Alphaproteobacteria bacterium. Classification (GTDB taxonomy): domain Bacteria; phylum Pseudomonadota; class Alphaproteobacteria; order ATCC43930; family CGMCC-115725; genus AP-15. Next base: position 455 of record JAFAHQ010000261.1, on the reverse strand, counting down.
CTTTGTACGGTTTTAACCAAGTGTACGGGTTTGTCGTCCGTTTCGTTACGACACCGCTGCTAGCGGATCTCGTCGCTGGCGCCGGGCTGTTCGTAATCGGCCTAATTATGTTGACGATTCTGACCGGGTACCTTGCGCGCTTTGTGCAGTCGAGCGCCTTGTCACCGATCGATCGAACGCTTGGACTGATCTTCGGCTTGGCGCGCGGTGCCTTTCTTGTTTCGCTCGCGTATCTAATGCTCGATATAAGCCTGCCGCAGAACGATCGGCCGGGCTGGATCAAGCAGGCCAAAAGCGAGCCGTTCCTTGCTCAAGGGGCGGAACTGTTGCGTAGCGCGCTTCCCGAACCGCTACAGATGAAGAGCACTGCGGCGGCCGACGACGCGCAGCGCGCCCTGGAGCGGGCGAAGGATGCTCAGAAGGCGATGCGTGCTCTTTCGAGCCCTGTCCCGCCG